>CBAAAH010000291.1:0-3883 GCA_964658865.1 uncultured Granulicella sp. | reverse complement strand
TGTACGCAACCGACGCCATGCCCGCGATGGCGGTAAACACAACGACAAACCCGGCAAGGATGTAGCGCCCCTGTACCGAACTGACGGCGGGGAAGACAAGGTGCAGGATATCGCCACCACCGATGAGCTGGTAGCTGGTGATGGCCGTGTAGGTGAACAGCACGGCAACCACGCCCAGCACGCGCGCCGTCTGGTTGTAACGCGCCTCCAGCAGGTCGGGGATGGTGAACTGCGCAAACTTGCGCGCGCGCGGCGCAATGAAGTAGATGAGCAACAGGCCGAGCCATCCGCCGCCGCCCTGCCACAGTGCCGCGAAACCATGCCTGTATGCATTTTCCGCGCCGCCCAGCAGTGAGCCGGAACCGATCCAACTGGACAGCAGCGTAAACACCAGCACCGCCGCCGGCAGCGAACGGCCCGCAACCAGGTAGTCGGCCTTGGTCTTTGTCTTGCGAAACTTCGACAGCGACACCCCGAGCAGGGTGCACACGATGATGCCGAGAAGAATGGCGTTTAGATTCATGCGGCGCGGAACTCGGTCGGAAGCATTTTCATCGGTGCAAGCAGTCTACCTGCACGGTGTGTGCAGTAACGGACGCAGCCGCTATGCTGAAAGCAAAGCCAAGGAGCAAGTCTGTGAGCGTAGTCGATGTGGAACAGGTACGAACCGCGCCGGTGCGCATCGACGGCCGTGCCAAGGTAATGGGCCGTGGCATGTACACGGGTGACCTGACGGACGCGACACTACGGCCGTACCTGCATCCCGGTGAGATCGCACCGCCCATGTTGCATGCCGTAACGGTGCCGGCCAACATCGCAAAGGGTACGGTCACGGCGATCGACACCGCAGCCGCAACCGCTTTGCCGGGAGTTCGGCTGGTGATCACGCACGAGAATGCGCCACGGCTCAAGAAGGTGAGTTCCCTGACGAAGGGCGAGACGTCGAAGTTTTTGCCGTTGCAAAAGCCGGCGGTGGTGTACCACGGCCAGCCGCTTGCCCTGGTGATTGCCGACAGCTTTGAAACCGCGACGCAGGCTGCCGGCCTGGTGCGCGTGCGGTATACGGAGGAGGCAGCGCTTGTGGATTTCGACGCGCATGCCGGAGAGGCAAAGCAGGTGAAAAAGGTGGGTGCCGACGCCAGGGCTCAGGTCGGCTGGGGCAACGCAGCCGAGACGTACAAGCTCGCGTCCGTGCGCGTGGACGACACGTACACGACCGCTCCCGCGCACCACAACGCGATGGAACCGGGCGCATCCATCGCGCACTGGCACGCGGATGACGGCGCGGTCAACCGGCTGACGGTGCTGAGCTGCACGCAGTTCGTCTACGGCGATGCCGTCGCGCTGGCAGAGGCGTTCGACATCGGTCACACCGACAAAATCCTGCGCATCGTGGCGCAGGTAGCCGTCGGCAAGGAGTTCGAGGGCCGCGTGCGCGTGGTTGCACCGCTGATCGGCGGTGCGTTCGGGTCGAAGGCCGGCAGCACCCACTGCCTGCTTGCGGCCATGGCGGCAAAGCTGGCGGGGCATCCCGTAAAGCTGGTGCTGTCGCGGCCGCAGACGTTTGCGCAGATGCCGTATCGCGGTGGCCTGCAGGTGCGCATTCGTTTGGGTGCGGATCGCGCAGGACATTTGCAAGCGTTACTGCAGGATGCGGTGCTGCAGTCCAGCACAACGGCAAGCTTTCTGGAGCCCGCAGGCGAAATTACGCCGCACCTCTACAAGGTTCCCAATCTCGCCATCGACCATCGCGCGCTTTGCCTGGACGTGAATTCCCCCGGCTGGATGCGTGCACCGGGCGTGGCTCCGGGGCAGTTTGCGGTGGAGTCCGCGATGGACGATCTGGCCGACAAGCTGGGCATGAACCCGCTGGAACTGCGGCTGCGCAACTATGCAGAGATTGACCCGGAAAGCGGCAAGGCGTGGTCATCCAAATCGCTGCGGGAGTGCTATCGCGTGGCGTCGGAACAGTTCGGCTGGCATCGGCGGCAAGCGAGCAGCACAGAGCGCGAGGGCACGGAACGCATTGGCTACGGCATGGCCACGGCCGCTTATCCAACCAACCAGTTCCCCGCCGTGGGCCGCGTTGCGCTGCTGGCCGACGGATCGGTACTTGCGCAAAGCTCCGCGCAAGAGGTAGGTCAGGGCGCGATCACCGCCCTATCGATGGTGGTGGCCGACGCGTTGAAGCTGCCGCTGGAGCGGGTGCGCATCGAGATCGGGGACACGTCGTTGCCGTTCGGTGCGTTCGCGGGTGGATCGTCCACATCGCTTTCGGTGGGGTCCGCGCTGACGGCGGCGGTGGGCAAGCTGGGTGACGCTCTGGCACGGCTGGCGCGGCTGGATGCGGCGAGTCCACTGTATCGCTGTTCGCTGAAAGACATCGTCTTTACCGGAGGCATGCTGCGCCACCGTATGGAACACCGCAGGGCGGAAGATGCCGCTGCCCTGTTGCGCCGCCGAGGGCTGGACCGCATGGAGGCCAAGGGAACGGCCGGACGCACGTTTGGCAAGTCGAAATTTGGGCGGTGTGCATTCGGGGCGCAGTTCGCGCGCGTCGCCGTGAGCGACGTGACCGGGCAGATTCGCGTGACGCACATGACCTCTGCGTTTGCGGGCGGAAAAGTGCTGAACGCGCGAACGGCCCGGTCGCAACTGCTGGGCGGCATGGTGTGGGGCATCGGCCACGCGCTGATGGAAGAGACGCTGCTGGACCGGCGCAGCGGGGGCTGGGTGAACAGCAACCTGGGCGAGGCGCACGTGCCCAGCAACGCCGACATTCCCGAACTGGAGGCACTGCTGGTGGAGGAGGACGACCGCAACGGCAGCGCGCTGGGGGCCAAGGGCCTGGGTGAAATCGGCATCGTGGGCGTCGCCGCGGCCATCGGTAATGCCGTATTCAACGCAACCGGGCAACGACTGCGACACCTGCCCATGACGCCGGACCAGATGCTGAGATCGAGCACCTAACGCGTCGGAGTTTGGATACCAGTGGGCATCGTGATGGGCCTGCGACGCTCCGAAGGGTGCGAGAACATCTCCACGATGGCGCGCGACGTGCCGGCACTGTCGAAGTGGTTGCGCCAGCACTGGACACTGCGCACGCGCATGGCAGTACGCTCCTCGCTGCCGGTGGCCACCCAGCGCCGGAGCAAACGGATCGTCCCTTCCAGCGTGTCGGGTTCCACATAACCTGCACCGAAGCCGGACACATCGGCGTGAATGTTGACCTGATCGGAGATGAGGGCGGGCGTGCCGCAACTGAGGGCCTCCGCGACGACGATGCCGAAATTTTCCTGGTGCGACGGCAGCACGAACGCCTCCGCCTGCCGGAACATGCCCCATTTTGCCGCGCCGGTGATCATGCCGGGCCACACCACGCGATCCCCGATACCGTCGTTCTTCGCGATCTGCTGCAACTTCGCCATCAGGCCAACCTGGTCCGGACCGGCCATGACCAGCCGGGGCAACGGGGTTTCACGCGACACAATGCGGTACGCCTCCAGCAGCAGGTCGCAGCCTTTTTTCTCGTGGATACGGCTGGCAAAGAGCAGGAACGGCTCGTCCGGCGTGAGACCCACCGCGCCGTAGAACGCTGCCGCCTGCGCCTCTGCCTCGCCCGGCTGCGACGGTGGACCGGCGGTGCCGTAGGGCACGACTGCCGCTTGCCACTCGCTACACGGAAAGCTCGTGCGCGCAAGGCTGGCCTCGACCGTTGCGGTAAACAGCACACGATGCGCGCCACGTAGGATGCGGCGCTCAATCGCGAACCAGTACGGCAGCTTTTTCAAGTACTTCAGCGGGTATTCGCGATTGAACCAGGGGTCCAGCATGCCATGCGTAAACACGACATAAGGATAACGACCGGCAAGCTCCTGCAGGG
>CBAAAH010000290.1:0-3899 GCA_964658865.1 uncultured Granulicella sp. | reverse complement strand
GCGTGGATGGACCGCGTCGTTGATGCCATGGGCAAGGCCGGCATCAAGGTCATCCTGGGTACGCCGACGTATTCCATTCCCACATGGATGGCGAAGGCTCATCCGGAAATTCTGGCGCGACCCATGGGCGGCGCCGAAACCGGCTACGGCATGCGCCAGAACATGAATACCGACGACCCGAACTACCGCCGCTACGCCGAACGGCTGATGGCGAAAATGGTCGCGCACTATCGCGACAACCCCACGGTGATCGGCTGGCAAATCGACAACGAAACCAGTAGCTATGGCGCGACGAATCCACAGGTGCAGCAGGAGTTTGTGGAGCGGCTCAAGAAAAAGTTCGGCACCACCGACGCGCTGAACAAGGCATGGTTCCTGAACTATTGGGGACAGGATATAAACGACTGGAATGACTTCCCTACGCGCGACCACGCCACCAGCACCAGCTACAAGTTGGAGTGGACGCGCTTTCAACAGGACCGCGTCACCGACTTCCTCGCGTGGCAGTCGAACCTCGTTCGCAAGAGCCGCAGACCCGACCAGTTCGTCACACAGGATTACGGCAGCATGATGCGGCTGGACGTGAATGAACCGGCGGTTGCGCAGACACTGGACGTAGTCTCGAACAATCCGTACCACGGGACGCAGGACCACATGGACGGCGCATGGCAGGCCTTGCAGGGAGACTTCAGCCGGTCGCTGAAGCATGGTAATTTTCTGGTTACCGAGACGAACGCGCAGACGCTCGGCTGGGATTCCACCATGCAGTTTCCGCCGTACGACGGCCAGCTTCGGCTCGACGTCTACACCGACTTATCCAGCGGCGCCAACATGGTGGAGTACTGGCACTGGCACAGCATCCACGCCGGTCAGGAGACCTACTGGAAAGGTGTCCTTGGCCACGATCTCGAACCGAATCGCGCCTATGCGGAAGTCTCAAAAATCGCGCATGAGTTAGAGAAGGTGGGACCGGAGATTGTGAACCTGCGCATAAAGAACGACGTCGCCATTCTGTACAGCGTCGACTCGAACAATGCCCTGACTTTTATGCCGTATGAATACCTGACCGGTCCGCCGTGGGTGCCAGGCCACGCCTCCACCAGCTACGGTCAGCTTGTGGAACAGATGCACAAGGCACTGTACGACAACAACGTCGGCACAGATTTCGTGTTCCCCTCAACTGCCGATTTCAGCCAGTACAAAGTACTGCTTGTGCCTGCGCTTTACATCGCGGATGACGCACTGTTGCAACGCATCTCCGATTTTGTGAAGAACGGCGGGCACGTCCTCATGACGTTTAAGTCGGGCTTTGCGAATGAGAACTCCGCGGTTCGCTGGCAGCGTGCACCCGGCCCGCTCGCGCAGGCTGCCGGCTTTACCTACCAGGAGTTTTCTACCCTGGAGAAGCCGCTTGCGCTCAAAGGCGATCCTTTTCATGCGGGCGAAGAGAACAAGGTGGGTAAGTGGGCGGAATTTCTGATACCGACAACCGCGAAACCGCTTGCGACCTATGACCATCCGTTCTTCGGCCGGTGGCCCGCCATCACGGAAAATCGGTTCGGCAAGGGAAGTCTTACGTACGAGGGTACGGCTGTGAGCGACACCCTGCAGAAGGACCTGGTCGCGCACACGCTGCAACTCGCCGGCATTGCTGTAGATTCAACAGGAGCCGTGCCGGCATCGGTACGCGTGAAGCGTGGCACAAATGACAAGGGCAAACGCGTCATGTACTACCTCAACTACGCCTCAGCGCCGGCGACCTTTCACTATGGCGGCAAGCCCGGTCACGATCTGCTGACGAATACGGCCCTCTCACCCGGCGCGAGTATGACGATCTCACCATGGGACCTGATCGTGGCGGAAGAAGATGAGGTCTCCAGATAGCCGTAACTCCACTATGGGCCGAAGCTCCTGAAGAGCTTCGGCCCATATCTTCTCCGATTGCAAGAAAGCAACGCCTGATTCGCGCGGGTCGACCTCGAACAGGCAAAGCCCGTGGGCGAAACTGGATTCAGTCCAGATACAGCGAAGGGCAGTGATACCACGTTCAGATGTGTCGCGCAGTCGTTCGCGAGGCATTTCGGCTTGGTGCAGTTGGAACCCGGACCTAAACCTTGGGCGAGTACAGCGCAAAGAACGAGACCATGACGATGCCGTAACCGATCACAAAGACCTGCCAGTACCGCTCCAAAAACGACTGCTTCACTTCTGCGCTCATTGCAACTCTCCTATTGCACCCATCCTACCGCAGGACGCATCTCTGCATCACATAGTGCATAGTCTGGATCGCCACCGGCGATAGGACTAGCGATTTAGGGAGACCAAATGAAAACCGTACTCTGCGCCGCCGCTCTTACCATTGCCAGTGTTGCCACGTTGCCCATTCACGCCGACAAAATGTCGGAATTGAGTGAGCGCTTAAATCACGCAACCACTGTCGTCAAGGAAATCCAGAACACGCCGGATGGTGGCATTCCCGACTCAATTGTTAGCAAGGCAACCTGTATCGCAGTCGTTCCCTCGGTGAAGAAGGCTGCATTTATCGTGGGTGGTTCTTACGGTCAGGGCGTTGTGTCGTGCCGCACCGGCCATGGCTGGTCTGCGCCGGTATTCATTCGCCTTGCTGGCGGCAGCTTCGGTTTTCAAATTGGTGGTCAGGCAACCGACCTCGTGCTCGTCGCGGTAAACGATCGCGGCTTTCAGGATCTGCTGCACAGCAAATTTAAAATTGGCGCGGATGCCGCTGCTGCCGCCGGCCCAGTTGGCCGGAATGCTTCCGCATCGACCGACATTCAGCTCAACGCTGAGCTGCTCAGCTACTCACGCGCAAAGGGCTTGTTTGCCGGCATCGACCTGAACGGCGCGGATGTGTCGCAAAATGAAGACGATACCAAAGCGTTCTACAGCACGAACTACACCAACTTCGGTGACATTCTGCACGGCAAGGTTGCCATTCCGCAACCCGCGCAGCAGTTCACCGGCACCGTGGCAAAGTACTTCCATTCCACCCGCTAACGCTGCTTCAGGCTTTAAACCATCAGCCCGTCCGCGAACACTCGCGGGCGGGTTCGTTTTTGTGTTCGACTGATATAAGTAGTTTTCTTTGGAGTCAAAGTTCCCATGCGTCTGCTTCGTCTCTTGATCGCTGTGCTTTCGCTCGGCGGCGTCTTCGTGTCTTTTCTGGCCCTGCGCGTCCACCTACAGGACCCGAATGCCGCTCCGCCCTGTGCCGTGACCGAGAAGTTTGATTGCGGCACCGTCAACCACTCTCGCTGGGCCGTGTTTCCACCGCGCAGCTTCGATGAAGACCCGAACTCACCGGGTCACTTGCCGGTTGCGATCGCGGGCATCGCGGGCTACGTTCTTCTCGGTGCGCTCGCACTCTTCCAGCGCGACTTCTGGACGTTCGAGGTGAGCCAGGTCGGTGTCTTTCTGGCGCTTGGACTCACTTTTATCGAAAAGTATGTTTTGGAAAAGTGGTGCATCTATTGCCTGTGGTCGCAGTGCATCATGCTCGTCATTTTTCTGCTGAGCGTGGCTATCCTTATGCTGAGCCGCCGCTCGCCTCAAAAAGCGTAAACTTCAACCATGGGCTGGCTTGAGCTTCTTCCGCTGATGCGACGGCTGCTGCCGATGCTGTCGCAACTGACGCCGATGCTGGAATCGATGCTGGCCGGTCGCATGGGCGGCCGCGCCGAGGCGGAACGCACCCAGGCTGCCGTCGCGGAAATCGGCATATCCCATGCCGGCCTGCTGACGGCACTGGAACAGCAACGCAGCCACCTCGCAACCCTTGCGGATGATCTCCGCGCATCGCATGCGGCAAATACCGCTCTGCAGTCCCAAGTGGATGGAATGGACAGGCGGCTCGCTCTGCTGACGAACATGGCAAAAAAGAT
>CBAAAH010000289.1:0-3933 GCA_964658865.1 uncultured Granulicella sp. | reverse complement strand
ATCGCTGGACTTTGTACCTCCGCTGTTAAAGAATGCGACTTAGGACAGATGAAAGAATGCCGCCGCCGTCCGGCGCTGCGCTTGTCTGCTGCCCCTGTTCATCCACATGACCCTGCGAGATCAGATGATGAATCAGGACGGGAACCAGCACCGCAAGACCTGTCTTGACCATTCCAGGGGACACTCCCGTTTTTTGCGAAATGCTATCGATGATGCCGGTACCATTGAGGCCTTGTTCCACCTGATTGGGATCGGCAGGCGCGGTATTGCCCTGACCCCACTGCTGCACTGCGGCACCCTGGCCGTTCCGCTGAAACGACTGCAGCAATCCACCGAGTCCACCCGGGCTATTTTGCAGTTCATTCATCAAACCGCCGCCAACCTGGGCGGTATTCCCGCCCTTGCCGCCACCGGCTATTTGCGAAACCATATCCATTAAACCCATCGTGGTTTCCCTTTTCTTCGGCCGTTATAGGTTGGTGCTACGGTTGCCGGTGACGAGTCGAAGTAAAAGTGTGAGCAGAATGGCACCGATCGTCGCGATGATGATGGTGTAAATCAGGCCGCCCTGGCCCGCAAAGCCGAGTGCACGCATGATAAAGCCGCCGATGAAAGCACCGATGATGCCGATCACGATGTCGGCAAACACACCGAAGCCGTTACCCTTCATGATCTTGCCGGTCAGAAAGCCTGCGATCAGGCCTACGAGAATCCACCAGATAAATGCACCCATGATTGTTGCCCCTTGTCGTTCTTTAAGATGTGCGAGGCAGCGTTCGGGATGAACACCTGCAGCGTGCGCGCGCGGTCCTACAGACATTTAAGAACACATGCGTGCCGTTTGGGTTGTGACCGATTTGAAAAAGGTGCCTGTTCCGCGCGGCAAAAGCGGCGAGACTAGGTGCCGAGCAGAGCGTCGATAAAGTTTTCGTTGTCGAAGGGTACGATGTCTTCCATCTTCTCGCCCACACCGATAAAGACGACCGGCAGCTTCAGCTCGCGAGCAATGGCGATCACGATGCCGCCCTTTGCTGTGCCGTCCAGTTTGGTGAGCACGATACCGGTCACACGCGAAGCCTCCAGAAACAAGCGTGCCTGCTGCAGACCGTTTTGGCCGGTGGTCGCGTCCATTACAAGAAAGGTCTGGTGCGGTGCACCGGGCACGAGTTTCTCGGCGGTGCGCCGCATCTTGTCCAGCTCTGCCATCAGGCCGGCCTTGTTGTGCAGGCGCCCTGCGGTATCGACGATCACGATGTCTGCCTTGCGCGCGCAGCCGGCAGTCAGCGCATCGTACAGGGCCGCGCTGGGATCGCCACCCTGGCGCGTCTTGATGATGTCTACGTTGGAGCGGCGTGCCCACACCTCAAGCTGGTCGATGGCGGCGGCGCGAAACGTGTCTGCCGCACAGAGCAGGGCGCGCCGGCCATGGGTGCCGTAAAGCGCGGCCAGCTTGCCGCTGGTTGTGGTTTTGCCGGTGCCGTTCACGCCCACCATCATGATGACTTCGGGCGCAGCGGCAGGATGGTGCGAGGGTTGGTCCACGCTGTTCAGAATGGTGAGCAGTTCCTCACGTAGCATGACCTTCAACTCTGCGCCGGTGGCCTTTTCGCGCAGGGCCCTTGTGCGAAGGTTGGCGATGATCTCCTGCGTGGTGGCGAGGCCGATGTCGGCGGTCAACAGCACGGCTTCCAGCTCGTCCAGCGTCTCGTCGTCGACCGCGCGGGTGAGCGAGAGCACGCCGTCCAATGACGCGGTGAACTGGTCGCGTGTACGTGCCGCCGCCGTGCGCATACGATCGAGAAAGCTGTTGTCTTCTTCCTCTGCCGAGGCATAACCGCCGAAGCTGAAGTTCGACGTCATGGGACGCAAGCCGAACTCGTTCCGATCGCCATCCGATGCCGGCGGTGCCGTTTTGATCGCGACTGTGGCTTCGGCTTCGGGAAACGCAGGCGTTTCGATGCCTTCCGTAAAGGCGAGCTCTGCCTCGGAGTGAGGAATGAACTCGTCGTCGTCCCGTGACGGCTGTGGCGGTGCCGGATGGGAGCGCGCTGGCTCAGCGTCTACCGCAGGCCTGGTGGCCGGCGGTGTGCCCAGCGGCAGTGGTGCGGGGTAGCGCGGAAGAGGGATCGGCTCCGGCTCGGTCGGTGGTGCGCTGCTTGCTGCTTCGCTGCCGGTAACGGCCTGGCGCACACGCTGAAAGAAGCTCGGCTTTTTCGGTCCGTCGCCCGGCTTGTTGAAGAGACCCATCGTCCTTAGTTTACTCGCCGTTACTCGTTGCGTCCGGGCCGCGACATGAGTGCGCGAATGGCCTCGCGCGGGCTGCGGTCCTGGTGCAGGATGGCATACATCTGATCGGTGATGGGCATCTCCACACCATGCAGCGCGGCCAAGCCACGCGCGGCGCTGGTGCAGCGAACGCCTTCGGCGACCTTCCCGTTCAGGCTGGCGATAATCTCCTCCAGCCTGCGGCCGCGGCCCAGCTCCACGCCCACGGTGCGGTTTCGACTCAGCGATCCGGTGCAGGTCAGCACCAGGTCACCATAGCCGGCAAGGCCGCTCATCGTCTCGGTTTTTGCGCCACAGGCAACGGATAGGCGGGTAATCTCGGCCATGCCGCGGGTGATGAGCGCGGCGGCGGCATTCGATCCAAGCTCCAGACCCGCAACCACGCCGGCAGCGAGCGCGATCACGTTCTTAAGCGCGCCGCCGAGCTCCACGCCCACCACGTCGTCGTTGGTGTACACGCGCAGCGATTCGGACGAGAAATCACGCTGCAGCGCGGCGGCGAGCGTGGCATCGGTGCTGGCGAGGGTTGCGGCGGTAGGCAGCGCGGCGGCAACCTCCTTCGCGAAGCTCGGTCCACCCAGCACGGCGAAGCGTACCGGGCTGGCAGCGGCCACCACCTCGGACATGCGGCGGTGCGTGCCATCCTGGATGCCCTTCGACGCAGAGATGAAGACGTGATTCGCCGACAGGTGGGGCGTGAGTGCCTCGATGGTCTCCGGCAGTGCGCTGGACGGCGTGACTGAGAGCAGGATGTCGGCGCACCCTGCGGCCTCGCGCAGGTCGCTGGTCAGCGCGATGGTGTCCGGCATGGGGAAGCCGGGCAGATAGCGATGGTTGAAGCGCGTCAGCTCCATGTCTGCTGCGTGCGCGGGAGAATGTGCCCACAGCGTGAGCTCATGGCGATTCTGGCGGGCCAGCGACAGCGCGAGCGCGGTGCCCCAGGCACCCGCTCCAAGGACGGCAATGCGGCTCATGCGAGGTGTTCCTCTTCGCGCTTCGCACCGAACTTCGGCTCGGTGCCGGCACGAAGGCGCGCGATGTTGCCGCTGTGCTTCACGACGACGAGCAGTGGAATCGCGAGGTAGACCAGGTCGACGAGGAGGCGGTGCTTGTGATCCGTCAGGATTGCGAGAAACGGGTAACACACGGCGGCCACGAGGCTCGCCAGCGAAACGATGCGCGTGAAGCCCACGACGACAGCGAAGACGAGCAGCAGAAAGACGGCCGCCATGGGCGTGAGCGCGAAGAAGACGCCAAGCGCCGTTGCCACGCCCTTGCCGCCACGAAAGCCGAGCCACACGGGAAAGATGTGGCCCACGACCGCAAGCAGGCCCGCCATCGCAACCAGGTCGTAACCGCTTGGGTATGTGCTGTTGTGCAGAACCAGCGTGCGTGCGAGAGCGACGGCGGCAAAGCCTTTCAGGGCATCCAGCACCAGCGTCGCGACGGCCAATCCTTTGGCGCCGGAGCGCGCGACGTTCGTGGCACCGATGTTGCCGGAGCCGGTGGCGCGAATATCCTCGTGCCGCGCAAAGCGCACCAGGACGTAGCCGAAGGGAATCGACCCGAGCAGGTAAGCGGCGACAAGCGTAACGATCCAGAGTGTCGTGTCGTTCATGGCGAGGTTGAGTGTAGCAGCCTGATGTT
>CBAAAH010000288.1:0-3956 GCA_964658865.1 uncultured Granulicella sp. | reverse complement strand
GATTGCCGCCCGGCCCAGGCCGACCATCAGACCATGCAGGAGGCCTACAACGTTGCCGCGCTTGCGGAGTCGGGCACTGTCACGGCGAACCATTGCGGTCGCATCGGGGAGAAGCCACGGCCGGGTGAACTTGTGTTATTCGTGCGCCCATTGCGCTGGTACGAAGGTCTGAATCGCCCATAGCGCTAGTCGAGCGAGACTCGGCTATCCTGCGGCGACTGCGCTGCATCGTTCGTTCACACAACACCGGCAAGCAGGAGAGGACGCATGCGACCTTCATTTACGCTCGGCATTGAAGAGGAGTATCAGACCATCGATCCCGAGACGCGTGATCTTCGGTCACACGTGTCGACGGAGATGCTCGCGCACGGCAAGCTGCGGCTGGAAGAGCGGGTGAAGGCAGAGATGCATCAATCCGTCATTGAGGTGGGCACGCGCGTGTGCCACAACATTCAGGAGGCACAAGAGGACCTCTTCGACCTGCGCCGTAACATGATTCGCCTGGCTGAGGAGAACGGCCTGATTCTGGTCGCGGGTGCAACCCATCCCTTCGCCGACTGGCGATCGCAGGAGATTTATGACGACCCACGCTACGCCCAGGTGGTGGAAGACCTGCAGCTTGTCGCGCGCAGCAACTTGATCTTCGGGCTGCATGTGCATGTCGGCATTGAGGATCGGGAAGCCGCGATCCGCATCATGAATTCGCTGCGGTACTTCTTGCCGCATATTCTCGCGCTCAGTACAAACTCGCCGTTCTGGATGGGGATGGAGACGGGATACAAAAGCTATCGTGCCAAAGTCTTCGAGCACTTTCCGCGCACGAACCTGCCCGACAGCTTCGCCAGCTATTCCGAGTTTGAGGCCTACATCAATCTGCTGATTAAGACCAACTCGATCGACAACGCCAAGAAAATCTGGTGGGATGTGCGCCCGCATCCGTTCTTCAACACCGTGGAAGTGCGCGTATGCGACATTCCGCTGCGCGCTGCGGAGAGTGTGGCAATCGCCGCGTTGATTCAGGCGACGGCAATGAAACTGCACTGCTTGCATGCCAACAACGTGGACTTTCGCCAGTATTCGCGCGCGTTGCTGATGGAAAATAAGTTTCGCGCCGTGCGCTATGGCCTGGACGGTAAGCTCATCGACTTCGGGAAGGAAACCGAGGTTCCGGAGCGGGAACTGATCGAGGAGTACCTCCACTTCGTGGATGACGTGGTGGATGAACTCGGCAGCCGCGAGCAGATCGGCTACATCCGCACCATGATGCAGCAGGGGAGCGGGGCCGATCGGCAGCTTAAAGTGTTTCGCGAGACGGGGAGTCTGCGCGCGGTGGTGGATTACATGGCGGCAGAGACCAGGGCCGGTCTCTAAACCGGCGCGCTGAGGAAGAAATCGGGTTTTGGCAGATTTTTTTACTCCCACGCCGCACTCGAGCCCGAATCAGGTTACTTTGAAATAAATTAATCAAACGTGTCGTCTGCTGTCATGATCCAGACTCCGCAACCTGCCCTATATCTTCTGCAAACGCACTTCCGCGTCGCTTGGCCGACGTGCATCCAAATTCTGTCCCACCGCAGTTTCACCCTGAGGAGAGGCACCATGGATTTCAAGAAGTTCCCGAGCAACTCTCGCCGTTCTTTTTTGCGTAACGCAGGTATTGCCAGTGCGGCGATTGCGTCGCTCCCGGGCATGTCGTTCGCCCAGCAGGCCGCGGGTGCGGCTGCCACCGCCGGTGGCAATCTTCGTCCGAAGCGGAATCCGGATGACTGGGAAATGCCTCGGGAGAACCCCGGCACGGTCATCATCAGTGCCAATGAAAATCCGCTGGGACCGTCGCCGATGGCGCTGGAGGCGATCACGAAGTACGCACCTACCGGCGGCCGCTACGATCGCGTGCATTCCGGCGAGACGCTGAAGGTGATCAGCGACCAGTTCCAGTTAAAGAAAGGCTATGTGCGGCTCTATCCCGGTTCGGGCGGACCGCTGGACTTGGCGCTCATGTCGAACCTGGGACCGGATAAGCCGCTCGTCCATGGCGATCCGACCTACGAGCAGGGACCGCGTGCGGCCATCACCATGAAGGCGCAGGCATTTGCGGTACCGCTGACCAAGGGAACCTACAAGTACGATGTGAAGGCGATGCTTGCGGCTCACCCGAATCCCGGTGCGTATTACATCGTCAATCCAAACAATCCGACCGGCACCATTACACCGAAGGAAGACATCGTGTGGCTGGTGAAAAACAAGCCGGCGGGTTCGGTGGTCATCGTCGACGAGGCATACCACCACTTCTCCAACCAGGAGTCGGTGATCGATCTCGTCGCCGCCGATCAGGATGTGATCGTGCTCCGAACGTTCTCGAAAATCTACGGAATGGCCGGCATTCGCGCAGGCTTCGCTTTTGGACGACCCGACCTGCTGGCGAAATTTGAAACGGTAACGCCGAGCGATCGCCAGATCGGCAGCATTTCACTGGTCAGTGCAGCTGCGGCACACGCCAGCCTGATCGACCCGAACCTGGTTCCGTTGCGGCGCAAAATCAACCGCGACAACCTGGACAATTCATTGGCTTTCCTGGAAAAGCATAACTTCAAGTACGTTCCGGGCGCACAGGCAAACATGTTCATGGTCGATGTCAATCGGCCCGGCAAGGAAGTGCAGGCGGCCATGTTGCAGAATAACGTGGCGATCGGTCGTGTGTGGCCCATTATGCCCACCTACGTTCGAGTCACGGTCGGCACCGCGCAGGAGATGCAGGCGTTTCAAACGGCATTTCTGAAGGTGATGAACGAGCCGACGAAGCCGACTGCGGCTCATCTGGAGATGCTGGATCACGTGCCGCACGAACTGTACCGCGTATAACAGCACCGCACAGGAGAAAAGACCCCGGCCAGAGGAAAGGGCCGGGGTTTTCTCCGTGTGAAGATTTGCGGTGGTGCGCATCCACGGATCGTGGGAGCATGCGTTGTTCCCGCCACTTGGCGCATCTCAACAAGGACACATCAGGAGTTCCCATGTCTACAGCTTTCGCTACTACACGTCTTTCTGCTGTCACGTTTCCTCCTTCGTTCCAGGCAGGGGCGCGCAATGCTGTTACTACATGCTTGCGCATTCAGCAGAATGAGAAGGTCACGGTGATTACGGATGAAAAAACGATGGAAGTTGCTGCAGCCATCGGTGTAGAGCTGGACCGCATCGGCTGTCATTGGAATGGGTTCGTGCTGGAGGAGCTGGCACCGCGGCCGCTGGCGGATCTGCCGCGCGCCGTCGCGGAAGATATGGAAAGTTCGCAGGTGAGCATCTTCGCGGTGGAGGTGCAGCCCAATGAACTGCGTAGTCGCATGGAGATGACGGATATTGTGAACCGCCGCCGCATGCGCCACGCCCATATGGTGAACATCACCCCAGAGATCATGGTGCAGGGCATGCGCGCCGACTTTGCCGAGGTAGACCGGCTGAGCCAGGCGGTGCTGGACCGGGTACGCAAGGCCACCTATGTGCGAGCCACTACGGCCGCTGGCACGGACATCCACGCTACATTGAATCCTGACTATAAGTGGTTCAAAACAAGCGGTATCATCAGTACCGAAAAGTGGGGAAATCTACCCGGCGGAGAATGCTTTACGGCGCCTGATGAAGTGAACGGCGTCTTTGTGGTGGATGGAGTTGTGGGTGATTTCCTTTGTGCCCGTTTTGGCATCCTGCGTAACACGCCTCTCACGATCGCCATTGAAGGCAACCGGATCAAGCGCATCAAGTGCGACAACAAGGAACTGGAGGCGGCATTCTGGGCTTACACGCACACGGACGAAAATTCCGACCGTGTGGGCGAGTTTGCAATCGGCACCAACATCGGCGTGGAGAGAGTCATCGGCAACATTCTGCAGGATGAGAAGTTTCCCGGCATTCATATCGCCTTTGGCGATCCTTATGGAGCGCATACCGGCGCACCTTGG
>CBAAAH010000287.1:0-3956 GCA_964658865.1 uncultured Granulicella sp. | reverse complement strand
TTTTACGTCGTCGGGCAGCGTCGCCATGCCTGTGCGCACGGCGTTCCAGTCGATGGTGCCGTCACCGGGCCAGCAGTGTTCATCGCGTTCGCCGCCGTTGTCGTGCAGGTGCACTTCCTTGATGCGCTTGCCCAGCAGGGCAAACGCATCGGCCAGCGGCGGCATGCCGGGCAGGTTCATGTGCCCCACGTCCAGGCAAACGCCGACCGTGTCCAGGTGGCCGATACGCAGGATGTCTAGCAGATGCTCCGGCATCGTCACCGGGCTGGGTAGCGTTTCGACCAGCGTCTTGACGCCGAGCGGATGCGCGAATGCCTTGATGTGCTCGATGGCGGTCATCGCCAGGTCGAGTGTCCGCTCGCTCCACTCGTCGTCCTTCGTGCCCAGGTGCAGCACGATGCTGTCGATGTCGATCTGCTCGGCGATCTCCAGCGCGCGCTTGGTCTCGTCCATCGCCTCGATGCGGCGGCCTTTGTCGGCGGCGATCAGGTTCAGCGTCATGGGTACGTGTTTGGACCACTGCGCCGGTGCCTGCACACCGTCGAACAGCGGCTGGTGCAGGGTGGCACGGCAGTCGTTGTTCTTGAACCACTTGGCGATTTCCTTGACCTCGGTGCGGTCGGTGTAGTCCAGGTGATGGCGCGCGGCGAATAGTTCGATCGTCTGCGCGCCGCCGGCGACCATGGCGTCCAGCAGGCCCGCATGGAGTCGCTGTTGCAGAAAGAGGTGCGTGCTGATCCCGCGAAGCATGACCTATACGCTAGCAGGTACCGGCGCTGTGCAAAGAATCCGCCACGGTCCGGTTGCAGTGGAGCCGCAGTTTCCAGGCTGGTCCGCGGTGTCTCCTGTGGGAATGAGCGATTAATGCCCGACCGCTTGCTAATGGCATGGTGGATTGCGCAGAATGGCAGCACGATGAAGCCGACAAATAGAACGACCCGGTCCCTTGGTATCGCTTGCACCACGATGGCAGCACTGTTGCTGGCGACCGTCGCCATACCGGTTGAGGCGCATGCACAGGCGACGGCTACCATCGACATTCAGGCAGACAAGCCGCTGCATAAGGTCAGCCCGACGCTCTACGGGCTCATGACGGAAGAGATCAACTATTCCTACGATGGCGGCCTGTACGCGGAAATGGTGCGGAACCGCACGTTCGAGCATTCCTGGTCCGGCTTTGAGCACTGGGACACGGTCGAGATTGGCACCGGCCGCGCCACCACGCAGGGTGAACCTGCGGACGGCCCAACCGAGGACCTGCCGCACAGCCTGCGTCTGCGAGTGACCGCTGCCGACGCGCAGAACCCCGCCGGCCTGCGCAACGATGGCTACTGGGGCATGGCACTGCGGCCGGAAACCACCTATACCGGCTCGTTTTTCGCGAAGATTGCCGCACCTCCATCGAGCGTTGCGAAGAGCGGCGTCTCCCAGAGCGATGCGACCTCCGTCAACACGCCTTATGTTGCGCCTGCGCCTGCGGCAACCTCGGCCGGCGTCGGTCCCGTGACGGTTTCACTGGTAAGCGACACGACTGGCCGCGTGGTCGCCACGGCAACGACCGAGCCCGTAACCGGCACATGGCAGAAGTACACCTTTACGCTGCATACCGGCAAGATCGTGCCATCGTCGGTGAATCACCTGCAGCTCACGCTGGCGCAGCCGGGCAGCATCGACCTGCAACTGGTGTCGCTCTTTCCGCCGACGTATAAGGATCGCCTGAACGGCAATCGCGCCGACCTGATGGAGATGCTGGCCGCGATGCACCCGAAGTTTCTGCGCCTGCCGGGTGGGAACTATCTTGAGGGCGATACGGTCGAAGAGCGCTTTAACTGGAAGGCAACGCTGGGCAAGATGGAAGACCGGCCCACGCATCGCAGTCCGTGGGGGTATCAGTCGACCGACGGCATGGGTCTGCTGGAGTTTCTGGAATGGACCGAGGACCTGAAGATCGACCCCGTGCTGGCGGTATACGCGGGCTACAGCCTGAAAGGAACGCACATCGACGCGGGTGCCGCGCTGAAGCCATACATCGACGACGCGCTGGATGAGATCGAGTTCGCGACCGGCGACAGCCACACCAAGTGGGGGGCGATTCGCACGCAGCTCGGCCACCCCGCGCCGTTTCCGCTGCACTATGTCGAAATCGGCAACGAGGATGAATACGATAAGTCGGGAAGTTACAACGGCAGATATCTGCAATTTTATAGAGCCATCAAGACGACTTATCCGCAATTAGAACTCATTGCCACAACACCGGTAACTTCAATCAAGCCGGACGCAATCGACGATCACTACTATCGCAAGGCCGGCGAGTTCTACAACATGCTGCAGATATACGACAAGGCCGACCGCAACGGACCGAAAGTGTTCGTGGGTGAGTGGGCGACGCGCGAAGGCGCACCGACCACCAACCTGGGTGCCATGCTGGGCGATGCGGCGTTCATGACGTCGCTCGAACGCAACAGCGACCTGATCGTGATGGCAAGCTATGCGCCGCTGCTGGTCAACGTGAACCCGGGCGGCATGCAGTGGGAAAGCGACCTGATCGGCTATGACGCCATGTCGAGTTACGGTTCGCCGTCGTACTACGCGCAGGCCCTGTTTGCCCAGAATCTGGGCACGGATGTACCCGATTCGACAAAGACCGGCGGCAGCGATCGGCTGTTTTACTCCGTGACCAGCGATGCGTCGCACCTGTACCTGAAACTGGTGAACGCGACCTCTATACCGCAGCCGGTCGCACTGCGCATAAACGGTTCAGGAAGGCTTACGAAGGATGCGGTGGTGGAGACCCTCGGTGGCGCAGACCCCACAGAGACGAACAGCATCGCCGACCCGCGGCGCATCGTTCCGATGCACAGCATATTGCACGGCGTGTCGGCTTCCATGCAACATACCGTGCCGGCGTACAGCGTGCAGGTCGTTACGTTCACCACGGCAAAATAACAGGAATCAATGCGCACAAGGGAGTAAGTGGTCGTTCCGCTACTTACTCCCTTATTTATGCTTGCCGATCGGTGCGGCCGCTGAAAACAGCGCAAGGTCGACGGGCTTGAACTCGATTTTCGTGACAAAGCGCTGCGAAACCATGTCGCCGTTCAGGTAACGTGTGGTGGCGAACGGCACCGGGATGCCCGACTCGGTGTGCCAGTCGCTGTACTCTTCCACGTCTTCGTCGAAGTCTTTGTACGTGGGGTTGCGCACCTTGAAGATGCGGCGGATCGGCAGGTTGCTGCTGGCCTCGATGTCGACCGTCACGCTCTCGTTGTTCTTATTGATGATGGTGACGGATTCCGCCTGGCGGCGGGAGACCAGGCTCTGGCCGTTGTCGATGATGAGCGCATCCGGATCTCCCACCCACGTCGCGAGCAGCGCATCCAGCGAGTACTGCGTGCGGCGAAAGTAGGCTTCCCGGTCGGCCAGCGGCAGATCGGTGCGGCCCTTGTAGGTCACTTCAAAGCCCTCAATCGGCGTCCAGATCTGCACGATACTGCGCTTTTTCGTCAGTTCCACGCGGTCTTCATAGGTGCTGCCTGCCAGTGGATGGTGGTACAGAACGTACTCCGTTGAGCCGGTCGGCTGGTTCTTGAAGAAGGACGACGTGCGGCCTTGCAGCCGGTAGTCGTTGCGCTGCATGCGGCGCGGTCCGCCGATGGCATCGGCCATCTGCTGCAGCAGTTGCCTCGCGCGTGCCTCGCCGGTGCCGTTGGTGGAGGTCTGGGTGACCACGATGCGTTCGTCTTGCGGCGCGACGCTAGGCGCGGTCGAAGGCGGTGTAGCGGGCGACTTCTGCTTTTGGGCCGCGAGGGGAAGTGCGAGCAGGAGGGCAAAACAAAGGCTTCGGCGCAAAGTAAACTCCAGGGTGCGTCAGCCGACGAGGACGGCGCCGCCGTTGACGTTGAAAATTTCGCCCGAGACGAAGCTGGCCCAGGGCGTGCACAAAAACAGGATAGGCG
>CBAAAH010000286.1:0-3958 GCA_964658865.1 uncultured Granulicella sp. | reverse complement strand
GACGGCCACGCGCGACGGCAAGCGCGCGTTCGCCGCACTGTGGAACGGCTCTGCTCTTGCGGAACTGGACCTGCGCAGGGGCAGCGTCGTGCGCCGCATGACGCTGCTGCCGCCCGCCGTGCCGACGCAGCCCAGCTCGCACCCGACGGCGCTGCTGCTGACGCCAGACGAGTCACGGCTGTACGTTGCACTCGCAAACCGCGACACGGTCGCCGCCGTCGGCATCGCACATGGCCAGCTTAAACTTGCCGGCCTTTTGGACACCCGGCTCCCCGGCCAGCAATACTTCGGTGCCATTCCCAGCGCGCTTGCACTTTCGGCGGATGGTCGCGACCTGTTCGTCGCCAACTCCGGTTCCAACGCCGTTGCGGTCTTTCAAACGGCGCAGCCGCTGCACGGAACAACGCCCGTCCATGCCACGGGATTCATTCCAACGGAGTGGTTCCCCACCGCGCTTGAAGTGCAAAATGGGAAGCTACTCATTGCGGCCGGCAAAGGCACCGGCACCGGTCCCAACGGCCAGAAACAGCCGCCATCGCCACACCCCAACGCCAGCACGGAACGCATCCAGAAGCGTGCGCATCAGTACATCGCCTCACTGCTGTACGGCTCGCTCGCCAGTGTCGACCTGAATCACGCCATGGCCGATCTGCCGAAGCTTTCCGCCGCCGTCATGGCCAGCAACCGTATGGCCTATGCCCAGCAGCACCTCGCCTTCGTGGGCGGCGTAAATCCCATCAAGCACGTCATCTACATCATTAAAGAAAACCGTACCTACGACCAGGTGTTCGGCGATTTGCCCGCCGGCGACGGCGACAAGTCGCTCACCATGTACGGCGAACAGATCACGCCCAACCAGCACAAACTTGCGCTGCAGTTCGGCGTGCTCGATAACTTCTACGACTCCGGCGAGGTCTCCGGCGACGGTCACGTCTGGTCCACCGCCGGCATCACCAGCGACTACACCGAGAAGAACTGGCAGCAGGCCTACCGCGGCGGTGAGCGCATGTACGACTATGAGGGCGTCGTCGAAGAGGGTTACCCGCTGCTTGAGGGAATCCCCGACGTGAATGAGCCTGACAGCAGCTATCTGTGGACGAACCTGCAGAAACACGGCAAGTCGCTGTACCACTTCGGCGAGTATGTGTCATCCAAGTTCTGCGACGACAGCGGCGAAGCCCCCAAGGATAAGTCGCCGTTACTGGGCACTCCAGAAGTCGCACGCGAACGATGCACACAAGCCAGCATCCTGCCAGGCCAACCTTTACCCGCACATTACGGCGGCGGCCCCAGCCCATACCCGTGGCACATTCCGCTGCTCTACCGCAACGTCGCCACCAAGCCGGAGCTCGCCGGCAACTTCGACCCGCTCTACCCGGATTTCAACCTGAAGTTTCCCGACCAGCTTCGCTTTGAAGAGTTCGCGACCCACCTGCGCGGCTGGGAGGCCGACCGCGCCAAGGGCAACGACACCATGCCCAGCTTTGTGATGCTGCGCTTCGCCAACGACCACACCGCCGGCACCTCGCCGGGCAGCCCGACACCCAAGGCCTCCGTCGCCGACAACGACCTTGCCGTCGGCCGCGCCGTGGAAGCCATCGCGCACTCACCATTCTGGGACGACACGGCTTTTTTTATCCTGGAGGACGACGCACAGGACGGCGCGGACCATGTCGACGCACACCGCAGCCTTGCGCTTGTCGTCAGCAAGTACTCGCCGAAGCAAACAGCACCGGTCGTCGACCACACCTTCTACACGACGGTTAGCGTGCTGCGCACCATGGAAGACCTGCTCGGCGTGCCGCCCATGAACAATAACGATGCCTTCGCCCCACTCATCGCGCCACTGTTCACCGGTGCCGGCGACCAGCCGCCCTTTGTCGCCGACTATCGGAACCGCGACAACGCGCTGATTTACACGGCCAATACGGAGCAGTCGCCCGGGGCAAAGCAGTCCGCGAAGATGGACTTTACGCATGAGGACCGGGCGCCCGCGCGCAAGCTCAACATCATTCTGTGGAAGGATGCGATGGGCAACACGCCCGTGCCCGACATGGTGCTGCACCCGAAGAACAAGCATAAGGACGATGACGACGACTAGGGCGGCGGCTGTTCCAGTTCCCAAATGCCGGGAAATTACCTGCTGCGATCAAACATCGCACGACGATGTCGATAACCGGACCTCATTTCAACTCTTCGATTGACGACGGTTTCCCGCAGACCGATACTGTCGGAGCTAACGCGCCGTGGGTCCACCGGCAATTCCGCGCACGACAAGAGGAAAACGCATGGGCGCCGTCGCAGGCTTCGCACCACCCGACAACAGCACCCGCAAAAAGGGTGTGCAACCGCTGCAGGCCGGCAAGGGCCACAGCTTCTTCTGGCGCAAGCTCCACTCCCTTACCGGCATTGTGCCCATTGGCGCGTTTCTCGTCGAGCACATCATCAGCAACTGGGAGATCGTAAATGGCCCGCTCGCCTACGCGCAGCAGGTCAAGTTTCTGAACGCCCTGCCGTTTGTGCGCGTGCTGGAGTGGGCGTTCATCTTCATTCCGCTCGCCTACCACGCGGGCTACGGCGTCTTCATCAGCATCCGCGGCCGGGCCAGCGTCAACGTGTACCCGTGGGCCGGCAACTGGGCCTACCTCATGCAGCGCGTTACCGGCATCATCGCGTTGGTGTACATCGTTCAGCATGTGTGGCGGCAGCGCTTTGCCGGCGTTAGCCTGCCGGAGCATCCCGGCCTCGCCTACGCCAAGGTACAGTACGAACTGATGAACCCGTGGATGCTCGCCATCTACGTCATCGCCATGATTGCCACCTGCTGGCACTTTGCCTATGGCGTGTGGCTGTTCGCCGCCAAGTGGGGCATCACCCCCGGCGACAACGCCCGCAAGAAGTTCGCGTACGTCTGCGGCGCGGTCGGCACCGGTCTGTGCGCCATGGGCCTAGTTAGCATTTTCTGGGTAGCCTACGCTCTGCCCTATTCGCCGGTCGATGTCATGCCCGCGCAACCCAAGGGCGTGGTCCTGCCCGCCCCGAGCGGCCCGGCCGCCAGTCAGTACCCACAGCAAAGCGCACCCATCGAATACGACAGCACCGGCCAACCGATCCAACCCAGCCCCGCACCTACCCAGCAAGGCGCGCAGCCTCAGTAGCTAAAGCAGAAAAGGCTGCGTAGCTGTTTCGCTTTTAGGGCAACGGCCCGACAACATAACAGCCTGGGCCGAAGGCCTAGGTCAACGTATACGAAAGTTACTCAAGGGCTGAAGGCCGCCCCATACTCGCCGGATTCTTGCGTTACTGCGATCCGCCGCATCGAGGCATTTCAAATGGCAGCAGCAACAACACCCCGCATCATCGTCGTCGGCGGCGGCCTCGCCGGCCTCTCATCCGTCATCAAAATTGCCGAAGCCGGCGGCAAGGTCGACCTCTTCTCCATCGTCCCGGTCAAGCGGTCGCATTCCGTCTGCGCCCAGGGCGGCATCAACGCCGCCAAAAACCTGAAGGGTGAAGGCGACGACGTCTCCAAGCACTTCGACGACACCGTCTTCGGCGGCGACTTCCTAGCGAATCAAACGCCGGTTAAGCAGATGACCGCCATGGGTCCGGCCATCATCGACCTGCTCGACCGCATGGGCGTGCCCTTCAATCGCACCCCCGAAGGCCTGCTCGACTTCCGCCGCTTCGGCGGCACCCTGTACCACCGCACCGCGTTTGCCGGCGCAACCACCGGCCAGCAACTGCTGTATGCGCTCGACGAACAGGTGCGCCGCTACGAAAGCGAGCAAAAGGTGCAGAAATACGAGGGCTGGGAGTTCCTCTCCGCCGTGCTCGATACCGCAGGCGTCTGCCGCGGCATCTGCGCCATGGACCTCCGCAGCATGGAGGTCCGCACCTTCCCCGCCGACGCCGTCATCATCTGCACGGGCGGCAACGGTGCCATCTTCGGCAAGAG
>CBAAAH010000285.1:0-3971 GCA_964658865.1 uncultured Granulicella sp. | reverse complement strand
CTAGAGGGAAAAGTTGTTGCCGAGGTAAATGCGCTTGACCTCGGGATCGCGGCCAAGTTCTCCCGGCGTTCCCTGCCGAAAGATCCGTCCCTCGGTAATGATGTACGCACGATCCGTTACGCTCAACGTTTCCCGCACGTTGTGATCGGTAATCAGGATGCCGATCCCACTGGCCTTGAGGGCGAAGATGATCTCCTGCAGATCGAGCACGGCGATCGGATCGATGCCGCTGAACGGCTCATCCAGCAGGATGAAGGAGGGCTGGATGCAGAGGCAACGCGCGATTTCCACGCGGCGACGCTCACCTCCGCTCAGGGCGTAGCCATGGGTCTGGCGAATGTGGCCGAGGTTCAACTGCTCGATCAGCGTCGAGGTGCGGGCGCGGCGGCTTTCCCAGTTGCCCGGCTGCGTTTCCAGAATCGCAAGGATGTTTTCCTCGACCGTCAACTTGCGAAAGACCGAGGGCTCCTGCGGCAGGTAGCTGATGCCGTAATTGCGCGCGCGCAAGTACATGGGCGTGCGGGTGATGTCGTCGCCGTCGATCAACACGCGGCCCGCATCTGGCCGCACCAAGCCCACGATCATGTAAAAGCTGGTCGTCTTGCCGGCGCCGTTGGGCCCAAGCAGGCCCACGACCTCGCCCTGCGCAATGGTGAGGCTGACCCCGCGTACCACCTCGCGGCCACCGTAACTCTTGGCGATGTTGTCGGTCGAAAGTGTGCGCATCCCTATTTTTTCTCTGCCCAGGCGGGTTTGCCTGAGCTGCTGCCTGCGGCTGCAGCCTTGCCCCGACCTGTGCCGTTCCGCGGCGGAGCATCCATCTCGGTATGCACCGGCTCGCCCGGCGCACCGGTCACCTCGACGCTATCATCGCCTGCGTGGAAGAGCAAAGCCGTACCGGTAACGGTGCCCTGCACACTGTCGCGCACCACAGGCGGCGCTGCCGGCGATCCCGTCAATACAAATTGCTGCGACGCCGCCGTGTACACCAGGCGCGATCCGGTCGCGAGACGCCCCGGCTGCACCACGCGCACATGGCCGTCGGCCGTCACCGTCTCCACCGTTCCACCCATCAGGCCGCCCGCGGCACCGGTTTTCGCGCCCTCGTGCAGCAGTGCCGCCGCATGGTCGCACTGCACCTGCCCGGTAGACATGTCGAGCCGAACGGCACCGATGAAGTCGGCCGCCGCGGGTGTTGCGACGGTTTCCTGGTGGTAGCGCAGGGTTTCACTCAAAATTCGGATCACACCGGCAGCATGTCCGACTTTCCCGCTCGGGCTCGCATTGGCAGGCAGAACCGCGTGCACCGGCGTGGCCGCATGGCCGGTTGAAAGATCGTGGGCAAACAGCGTTCCCTTTGCCTGGTCCAGATCGACGACAGGCGCTTCAATCTGCGATGTTTGATTCCACAGCCGCACCGGGTGTGCGCCGCCAAGCAGCGTCGCCTGTTGCGCCCCCCGATCTGTCCGCATGCGGTCTGCAAGAAAGTGCAGCATGCCGTTTGGATCAGATGTGCCGGTTTTCGCACGGTAGCTCCCCTTCACCGCATCCACTGCGTCGGCATCGCCGGTTGCCACCGCAATGGTGATGCGGGACGCGGCAACCTCCACCGTGTCATCGCGCACCACCGGGGAACCGGTCAATACCACTGTTCCTGCGCCCGCCAGGTACTCCGCACGATCCGCATCCGCCGCGCTTTCCGACGCAGCTTTCGTTCCTGCGGCAGAACGTCGATCGACCGCGTGCACATGCCCCTGCTGCACAAACGATTCAAGCGACCCGGCAGGCGTCCCTGGCGCACCGGACGCGGCCAGCAGCATCTCAATATGGGCACCGGTGCTCGTGCGGTCTTCCCCTGCCACACGCTCTTCCACTTGCGTGGCACCGTCCCCCACAACACGGCGCACCTGCCAGCGCTCGCCACTCTGCGCGCCAAAGGCATGCAGCGTCTGCGCGGCTAACGTGGTGTCCTTTACCGGCTTTCCCATGGAAGCAGCATCCACCAGATGCAACATGGCATGACCGGTCGCAACACTCTGCTGCAGCACGGCTCGGCCCTTCGCATTGCTTGCAAACGTGCCGTCCACAACGTCTGCCGTAAGCTGCCGTGTGCTGGCACCGGCGTCGTTTTGCTGAAGATTCACGGCCTGCGCCATGCGGAACCGCGTTGCGCGCCCGCGGTCGTCAAACAGCACCGTCGCCGTGGCTGAGTGGCCTTCACCCTCGTCGCTGCGCATCGTCACGCCGCCGGTCATGTTTGCCTCACGCAACCGGTTCTGGGGGCTGAGGCTCGCATCCAGCGTCGGCGCATCCGCAACTGCGCCATCGGCCGAGCGCAGTTCCACGCCGCCCGTCCCATGAACGCTCTCGATCGAATTTCCCGAACCGGCCGCCTCGGGCCGCAGCCGCACGAGCAGATTCTGCGCGCGCATGGATTCGCCCGCCTGCGTTACGGTGGCGCGCCTCAACATGGCGGTTCGCTGCTGCCGGTCGAGGGTAGCGCTGTCCGCATCGATCTGCTGCGTCTGCGGGCTGTCGGCGTCCACCACATGCACCTCGTGCTGCAATTGCAACGACCCGGTGTGCGCGCCGAACACCGCGCCGCGTGCGCTACCGTGCACCGCGCCATACTCAAAGCGGATTTGCTCTTGGGTGCCTGCCGTGCCAAGCTTCTGGTCGAAGACAAGGCCGTTTGCCGTTACATGGATGCGTTTGGCGTTCGGCTTCTCTGCGCTGCCCTGCGCAGGCGCGGCCAGGTCGATTTCACTTTCACCCAAGGCGCGAACCATACCGTTTGCCTGGTCATATTCAAACTCCGCACCACGAATGAGGTCGACGCGATTGGTGCCCGGCTCACCATACAGCGTTACCGCCACGTTGCGCAGGGTTGTCTTGCCGTCGCGATGCTGAATGGCCTTTGCCGCGTGAATCGTGAACAGCGTCCGGCCTTTTTCCGAACGGGAGATGGTGAAACCGTCGGTTTCCGACTTGATGTCGATGCCGAGCCGGTGCGGCAGATCCAGAAGGGCCGCACGCGCACGGTGCCGCGCAGAACCGATCAGCCCCGCCAGCACGGCCAGAAGCACCACCGCGCCCCCCAGCAGCCAGCGCCGTAGACGTACCGCGCGACCGGTTTTCCGTCTGCCGCGCCGCTCTGTCCGACTTGTTTCGCTGCCGTCCAACCAGACCCTCTGCAGCTATCTTCTCACCGGCGCATCTAAATCTATCTATGTCCGATCAGCTCTATCTCAGTCTTTGGTTTCCCAACTTCCGCCTGGCCACCCTGCCCGAAAAACTCACAGCCGTTCTGGCCCAGTTTGGCAAGGTCAGCGGCAACGCCCGTGTGTCGGTCGCCAGCGCCATTCCGCTCGGCTGGCATGAGTCCCCCGTCTTTCAGCGCATCTTCGTCAACGACGACCGGTCCGAGCCGACCGACGATTCCCTGCCCGGCAACGCCGTCGCGGAGGCAACCGAGCAACTGCACGAAGACATGGCCTACGAGTTTGAGGCAAAATGGCAACTCTGGCAGCCGGACGCAGGAGGCGACGGCTTCGAAGACACGTGGCGGCTGGAACCCGCGACGGTCAAGGTCATCGGCTTCGGACCGGAGTTCGACGACGGATCGTACGAGCAGAACGGCCACATCCGCGTGGACTTCGGCCTGGATACGCCCTGGGTACAGGAGGAAAACGACCTGGATGAGGATGGAACGGAACGTGTGAAGCAGAATGTGGAAAAGTTGCTGGCGTTTGTGCTGAGCGTGGAAAAGCACTGCGGCGTGAGCAGCCGCCTGCTTTGGACGGAATCCGGAGAACCGCTGGCGGAGAAGTTGATTGCCCGACTGCAGCGCGTGAATTAGACACCCAGCGCCGATCAATGATGCTCAGCTTCATGCGCCGAGATAGCAGACATAAAGCACTGAGAACGCGGCTGTTAGATACCGGAATTGGAATCTCGGTATCTAACAGCCG
>CBAAAH010000284.1:0-3984 GCA_964658865.1 uncultured Granulicella sp. | reverse complement strand
TCAGGAACAGGCCGAACGTGCCGATGAACGTCGTCCAGTCCCAGATCGTCGTGTGGTAGGTGCCCCACGAGGAGGTCAGGTAGTCCCGGTGCAGGCTGCCGACGATGTTCAAGAATCTCTCCGCCCACATGCCGACGTTGACGAGCACTGAAATCACGAACAGTAAAAACGGCGTGCGCCGCACCCAGCCGATCCAGAGCGGCTGGATCGCCAGCGCCGTGCAGGCCATCGCGCCCCAGAATGCGCGCCAGTTCGCCACGGCCACGGCTGATCCGGCTCTTTACTGTTCCCTCCGGCACACCTAAGACACCGGCGATTTCCTTGTAATCCATATCCTGCAGATCGCGCAGAATGACGGCCTCGCGCAGTTCCGGCGAAAGCTGCCGCAGGGCATGTTGAATCCTGGCGCGAAGCTGTGCGCCCGCAATGGCGTCATGCTGGTTGCGCCGCGTATCGGCGAGTTGCTCGGCTTTGGTTGGTCCCTCGCCGTCATCGTTATACGTCGCGTCCAGCGAATCGGTCGCGCGATCCTGCCGCGTACGACGGAAGTGATCGACCAGCAGATTACGCGTGAGCGTCGTAAGCCACGTGCTGAACTGGCCTTTGGACGGATCGAAGTTCGACAGGCTGCGATACAGCTTCAAAAAAACTTCCTGCGTCAGGTCTTCCGCATCAGTAGGAGAACCCGTAAACCGGTAGCAGATGCCGTAGATGCGGCGATGCTGCGCACCCACAAGCTGCTGCCACGCGGCGGTGTCGCCCGACAGGCACAACAGGACCAGCCGCTTCATCTGCTCCTGCTCGACGGCGCGTGCAGGGTCAGCGGCAGGTACGGCCTTGGCGAAGCCATCGCTCGAACGAGAGTCCGGGTCGTCCACGATGCGCAGAGAATTGTCCTTTGCTTGAGGTACGGGCAGGTTTGCTGCCTGAACCGGCAGTGTATCGTGCCGTCGGCTCACCGTTGCAGCCGGGCTCTGCATCGAGGCAACCCAGGTTGCCGGGAATGCGGGAAAGCCGGCAAACGAGAGAGGTGAAAGCGAGATGGGCATCGTAGCCATGCTGTTCTATACGCAGCCTGAATGCCGCTAGTTCCATAGGCCGTGCCGCACAAAAGAACCGGCTGCTTGCATGCCTATTCCATAGGAGCGCACGGGTGCACTCGAGCCCCACAGGCGGTACACTTTCCGCATGCGTGCTCTCGTTCTGTCCGTGATTTGCGCCATGTCCAGCGTTGCAACCGCCCAAAGCCACGGTTGGCTCGGCACTTGGACCACCGCGGACATGCCCATGCCGCCACAGCAAGCCGCTGAACTGCACCTGGGTACGCAGCCCGTGACGTTGCGTCAGATTGTCCGCATCAGTCAAGGCGGCAAAATGCTCCGAATTCGCTTTTCAAACGAATTCGGCACAGCACCGCTCACCATCAGCACCGCGCACGTGGCATTTCTATCGGTCGGTTCCAAAATTCTTGCAGGTTCCGATCATCCGCTGCTGTTCGCCGGGCAAACATCGGTGACCATTCCCGCCGGTAGCTTCGTCTCCAGCGATGCGTTGGTAGAACGCGTTCCAATTTTCTCGGACCTAGTGATTTCAACGGCGCTTCCGGCGCAGGTCATTCCTGTGGTGACGTTCCACAATATGGCGCTACAAACGACCTTTATTGCCAGCGGCGACCAGACGGCAGCCATCGAATTTACCTCACCGTTGCTTCGTCCGCCAGGACTGACAACACCCGACGTGACAGCTCCGATTCAAGCTCCGCCGGGGGACAAACCGATGGCGAGCAGGACAAGTGCCGCAAGTGCGCCAGAACAAGGGTTTGCGCCACCGCTGCTGGCACAAACCGGTTCCTGGTACTTCCTGAAAGATGTGGAAGTGGATGCGGGTAAAAAATCCGCCGCGTTGGTTTGCCTGGGCGATTCCATTACCGACGGCATGGGATCTACGACCGAAACTGACCGGCGTTACCCGGACGTACTGGAAGGTCTTGCCGCGCAACTATCCAAGACCATGTATGTCGCGACGTTAAACGCCGGCATTGGTGGCAATCGCCTGCTGCATGAGGGTTACGGCCCGGCTGTAATGGATCGTTTGGAACGAGACGTCCTATCGCAGTCGGGCGTGCGCTGGGTCATTCTGCTGGAAGGGATCAATGACATCGGCGCGAATCGCGCAACAGACGTAACGGCTGAGCAGATCATTGCTGTCCAGACTGCGGTTGCACAGCGTGTTCATGCCCGTGGATTGCGCATCTACGGAGGTACGCTGACACCATTTGAAGGGGCAAATTACTACACTCCAAAAGGCGAAGAGATCAGGCAGCAGGTCAACGCTTTTCTACGCAAAAATTCAATATTCGATGGGGTCATCGACTTCGACCAGGCGGTTCGCGATCCCGATCATCCGATACGCTTTCTGCCGAAGTACGATCACGGCGACCACCTTCACCCATCTGACCTGGGCTACGCTGCGATGGGAGCCGCCGTTCCGCTGAAACTGCTCCGCCACAAACCATAAGCATGAAACGGCACCGGAGCAAACGGAACGGCTATTTCGTCTTGCGGATACGAATGGTGTCGTGCAGAACCTTGTAGCAAGGGATGAGCTCGTCCTGATGTGTTGCGAGCGTATCGCGCACTGCGGCATTAAAGATCACCCGATTCGACGGTGCGAGCGCGATCTTGCCCCCCGGCAAGTCACATTCGGGTTCCCGCGTCACCTTCGCGGCAAACAGCACTTGGTCGCGCAGCAACGAATCGCGAATTGGTAAACCAAAACCAGGGTACTGATCGATCAGCCGCACGAACTGATGATCGCCATGCTTCAGTGTGAGGTCCGCAAGATATACCTCGCGGTTGCCCGCAAAGCTTTGCCGCGAGGAACTACTCACGGCCAGCATGGTGAGGGTCGCCATCATCGGCTTGGATTGGTTCATAAAGGCGGACGGTCTCTCCGCGTTGGCGGTAAAGGCCACCATGCTCATCATTGCAATTGCGCTGAATACCTTTCGCATCATCCCAGACCTCCTGCCTGCCAAGTGTACCTCGCTTCACGACGAGCGGCATGAATGGATGCACGCTTCTTCACAGGATCTTTCCCTTGCACATTGTTCGCACGACCAAGTGCAACGTTTAGCATCGTCAGACGTGGTGTGGTGACGTGAGTTGGTAGCTGTCGCGCGTAAAAGCGACCGGGAAGCGCGGCATAGGTATTCTCGAAGGGGATGTGCAAGGGATCTGCCGTGCAGCCGCCGGTTCCTGTCGTGCTCATGAAGATTGGATGTAACCCGGACGGTTTCGCTGCCGTGTCTCTGAGGAAAAGGCCTCTATGGCAATTTCTTCTTCACAACCGCCTTTGTCGGCATTGCTTGCACGTTTGCGTTTCTGGGACACAAGAAAAAGGCCTACCCGTTTGGGGTAGGCCTTTTCAGAGGTAATGCCGGCGACCACCTAATCTCCCACACAGCTTCCCGTGCAGTACCATCGGCCCAGCGAGGCTTAACTTCCGTGTTCGGGATGGGAACGGGTGTGGCCCTCGCGGTATTTTCACCGGCAAATTGTCGAAACGCTCGAGCTTGCGCATGCGAGATTTCACAACTGAATAGATTGGGTAGACGTATACCTTATCGTGCCTCTCCTTGGAGAGGCGACCTGTAAGGGTACAGATCATAACTACAACGCTTGGTTGAGAGTCACTCAGGACACAAACGGCATGACTGGATCACCATGCGGTGAAGTCAGCACCCTGTGCAGAGTAAATTCAATGAACAAGCCGAACGGGCGATTAGTACTGGTAAGCTACATGCATTACTGCACTTCCACATCCAGCCTATCAACCTGGTGGTCTTCCAGGGCCCTTCTTTTCCCTTAGGGTTGGGAGATCTCATCTTAGGGCATGCTTCCCGCTTATATGCATTCAGCGGTTATCATAACCGAACTTCGCTACCCAGCCGTGCCCTTGGCAGGACAACTGGAACACAAGAGG
>CBAAAH010000283.1:0-3991 GCA_964658865.1 uncultured Granulicella sp. | reverse complement strand
TGATGAAGGCAAGCAAGAGCACCACAAAGCTCACCAGGCCCAGCCTGGGGAACCTCCGCTGTCGCAGCAGCAGCAGGCACACCAGCGGGAACGCAGCGTAGAACGCTTCCTCCACGGAAAGCGACCACAGCACGTCCCAGCTTGCAGGCAGGTATCCCTTGACCCCCTCCCACCAGTTGAGCGTAAAGGTAAGCGCGGCCAGCAGGGCGCGGGCGAGGCCACCCTGCTTTGCCGTGATGAAGAACGGGTGCCAGTGTGTGAGGTGCAACGCGCTGAGAACCGCGAGGACCAGCAGCAGCGGCGGCACGATGCGGGCGAAACGGATGCGGTAGAAGGTGCGCGCACTGATGTTTGCGAGGCCACCGAACCGGCGCAAAGACGTAAGCGTGATGAGGAAGCCGGAGATGGCGAAAAAGACAACCACGCCGTTGTCGCCGTTACCGAAAAAGAGGCTCAGCACCCAGGACGGCATCGTGAAGCGAAGCGGGACATGTGCACCGGCCATGCGAATGCGACCGTGCAACAGGATGACGAGCACGATGGAGATGCCGCGCAGGACATCGATGGTGTCGAAACGCGGGGTGGCTGTGGATTGGGACAATGCAGGTTCCTCGCGGGGCTGAAACCCATGCCTCAACCGCGAGACATGAGGCACCCGCGAGCCTGCCGGGCATGGACCCACCTTAAATCGCGAAAAGCGCTAGGAGCTGGGCCGCCCGTTGTCGTTGCTGGTTCCGTCATAGCTGGTTTCGGTTAGCTGAACGCAGCGGCAATGCCTGTTTTGACCAGCACGTAAAGGAACCAGGCACCGAAGACGAGCGCATAGCCGATGGCCGGTTTCACGCGGGCGACGATGCTGCCGCCGAGCGCGTAGAGGAACAGAATCCACAGCGTGATGACGTCGAATGACCCCAAAAAGCTGTGTAGCCAGGGTGCGGCAGTGGTGCCCAGAAACCAGCCGGGATTGGTGGCGACGGGATCCTGCAGGTTGAAGTTGTCGAGGTCGGTCGTGAAGAGCGTGACGATGCCAAGGATGGCACGGAAAATGCCGGGCAGCGAGGCAAAGGCAGAGACGGCAAACATCTGCGGATACGTCGAGGTGCCGCCGAGCAGGAAATTGAACCCGGCCCAGAGCAGAAGCGCGCCAAAGGCAAGAAAGACAAGCTGAAACACCGGAAAACCGTACAGCGAGTAGGTGGTGATCTTGCCCACGATCTTGCGCTGCGTGGCCTGCTGGTCGGCGGGCAGATCTTTAAACTGCTCGTATTTCTTTGAGTTCGCCCGCAGCGCGCTGTCGGCGATGCCTGTGGGCCCCAGGCGGTGCACAAGGGTAAAGCTGTACGCGTAGCCAAGCACGACCATGAGCAGGAACGGCAGCCACCACGAGCGGTTGCGGCGGATGTCGGCGAAGGTTTTGGACGGCGCAAAGAAAGTGTCGGACACACGTTGCGCCGCAGTGAGCGGCGGCTGTGCATCGAAGGCGTCGGACGTTGCTACGGGAACAACCGGTGGGACGGTGGACATGGGCGTACGTCCTTGAGTGATGGCGGGATGCGGTGATTGTAGACCGCGTTGGTTTCCATTCGACCAGGATTTTTACAAGGTGGCTGGAAAGAAGAACCCGGGTCTCAACCGTGAGAACGAGAACTGGGACCCGAGTGATCTGTGGGTGCTGCTGAACGCAGAAACCCCACCCGCGGTGACAAACCGGGTGGGGCTGGTTGAGTTCGGTACATGGGTATCTAAGACGGGATAAGCAGTCCGTCCGCCGTAACGACCGGGTTTAGCGGGGCGGGGGTGCTGCCGGTAAGGGCGCGTCCGCCTTTGCCGACCCAGGTGGTAGTCCAGCGCCTGCTGACGATGCGCAGCACAATGAGGACGATGAAGGCAAAGGCGGCGTATGCGGTAAAGCCCAGCGAGTAAGACCCGGTGTGCTGCTTCGACTGGCTGAGCGCGAGCGGCAGGAAGGAGCCGCCGAGCGCGCCGATTTCGCCGATCATGCCGCCGGCGACAGCCGTGGTGAGCGGCCAGCGGAGCGGCACCATCTGGAAGGTGGCGCCGTTCCCCGCGCCAAGGGCGGCGAAGCAGAGCATGAACATGGCGGTGGTAAGGGCGAGCGACGGCGCGGCCATAAGACCGAACAGTCCAGCAATGGCGATCAGGAAAACGACGGACAGAGTGGTAATACCGCCCACCTTATCTGCAAACCAGCCGCCGACGACGCGCGTAGCCGAGCCGGTAAGCGTGGCAAAGACGGTGTAGGTGCCGGCCTGGATCTTGGTCATGTGGAACTGGCTGACGTAGAACGTGGGCAGGAACGTGGCCAGGCCGATGAAGCCGCCGAAGGTGATGATGTAGACGAGATTGAAGTACCAGCCGTCGCGCTCCATGAGGCAGGCCAGGTGCTCCTTCAACGTCTGGTGCTCGGTGTCTGGCGGTTCTTTGGCAAAGAAGATCATGACGAGCAGCGGCAGCAACATGCAGCCAGCAGCGAAACCATACACATGCTGCCAGCCGTAGTGGGTGGCAAGGCGAGGCGCGAAGAGCGCGGCCAGCGCGGTGCCGCTGTTGCCGGCGCCGGCAATACCCATCGCCAGCCCTTTGTACTCCTTGGGAAACCAGCCGGAACCGAGCGAAAGCGCAACGCCGAAGCTGGCACCGGCCATGCCCAGCAGAACACCCATGGCGATGACGTCGTGAAACGTTTTGACGAAGAAAAACCCGTAGAGCAGGGCAAGGATAATCGCGGACATCTCCACGATCGCCGCCATCTTGCGGCCGATGTACTGGCTGACGACACCGAGCGGGAAACGCATAAGCGCGCCGGCCATGGTGGGTGTGGCGATCATAAGGCCGGTTTGCGCAGGCGTGAGATGGAACTGCTGGGTGATGAAGGGACCCATGGCGCCGTTGAGTACCCAAATGGCGAACGAGAAGTCGAAGTAAAGAAACGACGCGAGAAGTGTGGCGGGGTGACCCGACTTCAAAAATAACCTGGCGCTGGCCATGATGTGGCTCCTGAGAAAGTGTGTGGTGGTCGTGCAGGCGTATGCCGATCAGACATGCTTTTTCTTCAGGGAGGCGAACGTCGTGGTGCGCTTCCTTGGGGTGCGGCTAACCGTGTGGGATAGCGACGCCGCGGCAGACATGGCCGCGTGTGTTGAAGGGTGTACTGGTGTGTTTGGTTAGAACTTACAGGGTTTTACGCGGCGTGCCAAGGGGTATTTGTGATACGCAGCATGCGACGAGTGTTCTGAATACGACTTTCGTTTACGCCTCACTCAGGCGCGGGCGCGTTCGATCCTGACCGCGCATTGCTTGAAGTTGGGTTCGCGGCTGATCGGGTCGAAAGCGCCGAGGGTAACGAGGTTCGAGTTCTGCTCGGCGAAGTGGAAGGGCATGAACACCTGGCCGGGGGCGACGATGCCGGTGATGCGCAGCTCGACGGCGGGCACGCGGCTGCGGCGGCTGACGACGTCTACCTTGTCGTGCTGGTGCAGGTCCATGCGGGTGGCGTCGATCGGGTTCATCTCGAGCCAGGCGTTGGGGACCATGCCGTTGAGCATGGGCACGACACCGGTTTTGGTGCGAGTGTGCCAGTGCTCCACGGTACGGCCGGTGTTCAGGATGAGGTCGTACTCACGGTCGGGCTGCTCCTGGAACGGCAGGCAGGGGACGCAGTGGAGCAGGGCGCGGCCACCTTCGCGGGGAAAGACGCCGTCGGTATAGAGGCGTTCGCCGCCCCATTGCACGCCGCCTTCGTCCTCGATCTGCTGCCAGGTAAAGGGCGAGTAATCGCAGAGGCGGCCCTTGCTGATGCGCTGCCATTCCAGGAAACTGTCGTGGGTGGTTTGCCAGCCGGGAAAGAGTTCGTCGCGCACGCCGAGGCGGTCGGCCAGAGCCATGAAGATGTCGAAGTCCCCGCGTGCCTGGCCGGGTGGGTCGGTAAAGCGGTTGGCCTTGCTGATGCGGCGTTCGCTGTTGGTGTAGG
>CBAAAH010000282.1:0-4045 GCA_964658865.1 uncultured Granulicella sp. | reverse complement strand
TTGTCATGTTTCGGTTAGCGCAGTGGGTCGTTGTCGGGCCGCGCCCACATCTCGTCGAAATGCTGCTCGAAGGCCTGCACCGCGACAGTATTGCGCGTGACGGAGAGATCGTTGTCCTGCCGCTTTTCCCCGGTGGGGCTGAAGTTTGCGGAGCCGGAGCGCAACACCGTGCGGTCGATCGTGTAGCTTTTCAGGTGCATCAACACGGCGGAATGCTTGATGCGCAGGGTGATGCGCGGTGTTGCGGCGAGAGCCTGCAAGACATCGTCGTCTCTTTTTTCTTCGCCGGCACTCTGTACTTTATCTAGGTAAATGCGGACGACGACACCACGGCCGGCAGCGGCGATCAACGCATCGCGCAGGGCAAAGTCGGTAAGCGCATACGCCGCGACGTCCAGCGTATGCGTTGCGGTTGCGAGCAGGTCGGTGTCGACGCGCTCCAGGTTTTCATCCGGCGCGTAGTGCGTCACGAGCGTGTCGTCGAAACGGATCGGTTCGTCGTCCTGCGCGCGCGGGACATGGGAAGTACGGCTGCGATGGGCATCTGGAGCAGCGCCGTGTGAGGTTTGCCGCGGCACCGTTGCAAACGGATTACAGCCGGACTGACCACTGACGAGCAGGGTAAGAAAAACCGAGAGGGCGATAACGGCGAGCAACTGCTGAGGACGCATACTGTTCCACTATGCGGTAGAGCGCGGTGGAAGAACGCGGATGCGCCGACACACACGCGACGAACGCCTATTCTGCCTTGCGCTTTCACCCAGGTTCCCTGTTGCGCTTTTCTCTTCTCCCTTACGACTTACTCCTTATTGTCTTTGTCCCTTTTTCTTCCCTTACACTTGCCTTGTGGCCGACAACTTCGCACAAACGCTCAAGCAGCAGACCGACATCGTCAAAATCATTGGCGAGTACGTAAAGCTGCGCAAGGCCGGCGCGCAGAATTGGACGGGACTGTGCCCATTCCACCAGGAAAAGTCCCCGTCGTTCAGCGTGAATGCGACGCATGGCTACTTTTACTGCTTCGGCTGCCATGCCAAGGGCGACGTGTTTACCTTTGTGCAAAAGCTGGAAAACGTGACGTTTCCGGAGGCGGTAAAAAGCATTGCGGGCAAGATGGGAGTTCCCATGCCGCGGCGGGAGTTTGGATCGCCGGAGGAAGCCGCGCAGGCCGGGTTGCGGCGGCAGTTGATCGACATCCACGAGGCGGCGACGCAGTACTTCGAGCAGGCGCTGCAGCAGCCGGAAGCCGCACGTGCACGCGAATATCTGACCGGCCGCGACCTGTCGGGGGAGACGCAGAAGCTGTTTCGCATCGGTTATGCGCCGGACGATTTCAACGCCATGCGCGACGCGCTTTCCAAACACTTCAACGACGAAGTGCTGCGTGCGAGCGGCCTGTTCTCGTCGAAGGAACAGAACGGCGAGGGGCGTCCCGTCGGCAATTTATACGCCCGGTTTCGCAAGCGGATCACCTTTCCCATTTGCGGCGAACAGGGCAAGACCATCGCCTTTACCGCGCGTGCGCTGGACAGCGACGACAAAAGCGGACCGAAGTACATGAATTCGCCTGAAACGCCGCTCTATACCAAGGGCAACGTGCTGTTCAACCTGGACAAGGCGAAGGCCGCCATGCGCGCCCAGGATTACGCGCTGCTGGTGGAAGGACAGATGGATTGCATCCGCGTGTTTACGGCGGGCGTGCAGCCGGTGATTGCGACCAGCGGAACGGCGTTTACCGAGCACCAGGTGCGGCTTCTGGGCCGGTTTACCAAGCGTGTGATCGTAAACTTCGATCCCGACACCGCCGGTGCAAATGCCGCGGAAAAGTCACTCGCCTTGTTGACGGAAGAAGACTTCGAGGTGCGTGTGGTGACGCTGGAAGGCGGCCTCGATCCGGACCGTTTTGTGCGCGAGCAGGGCGTTGCCGCGTACGCCGAAGCGCTGCGCACCGCAAAGCCGCACAGCGAATACCTGATCGAGCGCGCGCGGCTACTCTTCCCGCAGCGCACGGCCGAGGCGAAGGTCAAGGCGATGAACTTTCTGCTCCCGCACATCCGGCGTATCCACTCCGCGATTGTGCGGGACCAGTTTGTAGACGATGCCGCACAGAAGCTGGCCATCGACAGCGCGATGCTGCGGCAGGAAGTCAAGCAGGCGGCGGCGCAGCGGCTGGGCAGCGTGCGCCAGACGGCAACGCCGGCGATGGGCGAAACCGAGCGCATTCTGTTGCGCGCCCTGGTGTTGCCGCCGGAAAACCGGTCGCGCCAGCGTGCCGCAACCGAGCTTGCCGCACACCCCGAATGGCTGGATGGCATGGCCGCGGCGGAGCTGATGGAAGCGCTGGCGCATGCACCGCTGGACGCCGTGCTGGATCCCATGGCGCTGGCGCCGGACGATAACAGCCGCGAGATGCTGGCGCGCGTGCTGGCGGACGATCACCACGAAGACCCCGCAATGCTGGCGGCCGACGTAGCCGGGGCACTGCACACGCTGGAGCGCCGGCGGCTGGAGCGCCGGCAACGCGACCTGCGCGCCATGATCGCGGAGGCTCTGCGTAAAAACGAGATTGCTTCCGTTAAAACCATGGAAGCAGAGCTGGTTCAGGTGAACCGCGCGCTGCGCACCCTTTAAATCCCCTTCTATTGCAGGTGCAGTAACGGCGCATCTTCAGCGCAGCCTGATGACCATGCTTCGAAGCCTGTTCGCCTCTTCCCTTTGGAAAGACGGCAGATGGCAGCAGCAACATTGGGCATCAAGATCGTGGATTTCCTGAGGCGCGCGCGGTAAGGTGGAGCGATGGCCGACGAGAAGAAAACATCCGAACTGTGGCTGATGCGCCATGGCGAGACCGAGTGGAGCCTGAGCGGCGCGCACACCAGCTACACCGACCTGCCGCTGACCGAACATGGGCGCGAGCAGAGTGCGCGGCTGAAGCCTGTGCTGTCGAAAACGCCGTTCGACCTGGTGCTGACGAGTCCGCGCACCCGCGCAAAGACGACGGCGGAGCTGGCGGGCCTGGGGGACGGCGCGCTGGTGGACGACAACCTGCAAGAGTGGAACTATGGCGTGTACGAGGGCATCTCCACACCCGATATTCGTAAGACGCAACCCGGCTGGAACGTGTGGCAAGACCCGATGCCCGGCGGAGAATCATTGATCGAAGTTGCGGCACGCGCCCAAGCGGTCATCGCACGCTGCCTGCAGCATGGCGGCCGCTGCGCGCTGTTTGCGCACGCCCATATGTTTCGCATTCTGGCGGGGGTGTGGTGCGGCGCGCTGGACGTGACGCCCGAGGCCCTGGCACGCTCCGCCGCGTTTGGCGCACACCTGGGCCTATCGACGGCGAGCATCAGCGTGCTCGGGTTTGAGCGCGATACCCGCGTCATCAGCCGCTGGAACGAGTTGCCGCCGGCCCTGTAGACTTCAGTACTACTCGGTTCACGAGGGCCATGCATGACGAACCTGCAGCTTCTGCCGACAATCGGGATTCCGAGTGTGCTTGTGTTGCTCGGCTGGTTTCAGACGAACACGCGGCTTGGGCGTGTGGAGACCTCAATTGATAAAGTCGACAGCAAGTTCGACGCGAAGTTCGACAAGCTCGCGTCTGAACTGGTTGCGCTTCGAACGGACGTCAATCGGGACATGACGGTACTGCGCAACGATTTAAATCGCGACATGGTGGCGCTACGGGACAGCATTCATCGCGATATGATCGCGCTCCATGAGCGGGTCGCCGTGACCGAGGCCCGCGAACGCTGATTGCGCCGTCAATTTGGCCGTTATACTGAGAGGTGATGGCTACCCTTTCCCCGCGCGTAAAGCGCACCACAGACCTGAAGCATCTGCAACATCACCCCTATGACCTGGGTGTGGATGAAAACGGCGTGCGTCGCCGTATCCGTTCTACCACCGTGCTGTGCGTGCGCCGCAACGGCCAAACCGTCATGGCGGCGGACGGCCAGGTCACCATGGGCTCGGCCGTAATGAAGCAGGGCGCGCGCAAGCTGCGCCGGCTGTACAACGACACGGTGCTGGCCGGGTTTGC
>CBAAAH010000281.1:0-4051 GCA_964658865.1 uncultured Granulicella sp. | reverse complement strand
GCCGACGACATGCTTGACCGATCCGGCGGTGTCGTAAAACGCCTCTGGGCGCAGGTAGGGATGCTCCAGAAAAAAGTGGCGACACTGGCTAAGCGCGACGGGGTGCGAGAGCACGCGGCGTACCTGGGAAAGCTGCGTGCCGGGAGCGGCGATGAGCGCATGGTGGATACGAAGTGCCGTTTCGCCCACGATGGACACGTCGTGTTCCAGCAAAAGGTCGTAGTGATCGGCGACTGCCCCGTGCAGGCTGTTTTCAATCGGCAGCACGGCAGCATCTGCTCGTTGCTGCACAAGCTGTTCAAAGACCTGGGCAGAGAGTGCGCAAGGCACCAGTGTCTGCACACCGAGCAGAGCATCGACGGCAAGATGGCTGTTGGAGCCAGGCTCCCCCTGGATTGCGACACGCATGCGAAAGCCCTTCCATTGCTGTTTGAAACGCAGGTACGAAAACGGCTGGAGCACAGCAAACGCCACAACTTTGCTCGAGCCGTGGCAACCACTGAAGTGTACCCGGCAACTATGTTCATGTGGCTGCAAGGCCCAAATCAACGCCCTCGGCCGCAACGCCAGGGCATCTGGAGAACGACGATGCTTTGGACGATTACGGTTATTTTGATTGTGCTGTGGGCGCTTGGACTGGTAGGCGGATATACCCTGGGCGGATGGATCCACATTCTCATTGTGCTCGCGATTATCTCGCTGATCTTCAACCTGCTGGCTGGGCGACGGGCGCTATAAATTCAGTCACACCTCCCCTTATAAAAGGCCGTTATCATGGCGGTCTTCTTCCTGTCCGGATGCATCTGACTGAAATGTGCGGCGTGTGCCGCGAAGGAGCAAGGCGATGAACATCGACGAGATCAAAGGCAAGGTTCAGAGTGGTTTTGGAAAGGCAGAATCTGCGGTTGGCGAAGCCATCGGCAGTGAAAACCTGAAGAATGCCGGCGCGGAAGACCAGCTAAAGGGTGCCGCGAAGGAGACCTGGGGAAACGCGAAGGATGCCGTACATGCGACCACCGACACGATATCGAACAACGCCTCTGAAACCCGTAACAATGCGGCATATGAAGCAGGGAAAGCACAGGGCCACGTAGAATCCGGGGCCGCATCGTTCCGCGACAAGGTCGTTGCCGGTGTGGACAATCTCAAAAATTCGTTCGACGAAAAGGTCAGCGAACATAAGGCCGCCGAGGCGGAAAATCGCTACTAGACACCAGTGCACCGGTATGAACAGGCCTGTCCGTTCGGACAGGCCTTTCGTTTCAATGTAGTGCTCAGCGATGCCGTAGCCACACGTCTACCGCAACACTCCCGAAATACACGACGGAGATCATGCCGTTGAGTGTGAAAAATGCCGCATTCATCCTGCGCAGGTCCGTGGGCGAGATAATGCTGTGTTCATATAACAGCAACGCACCGACAGTGCCGACACCTGCCAGGGCAATACCATGCAGATGAAACAGGAACAGCAGCCACACGAGCAAACCCATGAGCAGCAGGTGCATGGTGCGAGCAATGGCGAAGGCACCGGTTAAGCCGAACGCCTGGGGTACGCTGTTCAGTCCGTTGGCACGGTCGTGCTCAAAATCCTGGCAAGCATAGAGTACATCGAACCCGCCGACCCACAGCAGCACCGCGACCGTTAGAACGACGATGTGCCGATCGAGCGATCCGCGCACGGCGATCCATGCGGCTGAGGGCGCGATGCCGAGTGCAAGGCCGAGAACCAGGTGCGACCAGCGGGTGATGCGCTTCATGTAACTGTACGACAGCACCACCAACAAAGCGATCGGAGCAAGCAGCAGCGTAAGCCGGTTGAGCATGGCCGCACCGAACAGGAACACCGCACAACTGAGGACGATGAAGGCAATGGCAAAGCCACGGGAGAGCGCGCCTGTGGGAATGGCGCGCATGGCTGTGCGTGGGTTGATCGCGTCGATGTCCGCGTCAGCCAGGCGGTTGAAGGCCATGGCGGCAGACCGCGCGCTCACCATGCAGACAACAATCCATAGCAGCACCGGCCAACGCGGCAGACCGCCTGCCGCAAGCACGGCGCCAGTCAGGGCAAAGGGAAGCGCAAAGATCGAGTGCTCCCACTTGATCATCTCGAGCGTGATGCGGGTGTTCTGCCAGGCGTCTGGGTTGGTAGCCATTCTTCCAGTCTAGGACCAGTGCCCTGGATAAGGCGATCTGTGACTAACGCGTTTCGCCGCTATGGTTGGCAATCTGCAAATTGTTCGTGACCTTGAACGCACCGGGAACGCCGTTGGCGCGAAGACCCGCAGCATCCTTGTCTGCCTGACTGTCCACCACACCGGTCAACGTGATGTTGCCGCTGACGACGGTAATGCGGATCGGTTTGGCGGGATCGATGGCATAGCGATTCAAAGACGGAAACCCGTAGATCGCTCGGGCTGCGTTGATGCGGATGCGATCGTCATTCATCGAAACAGGGGCAACTTCCACCTCATCGACGACATCCTTGACGCCGGGATAGTGCTCCACCAACGAAATGGCAGAATCTTTGTCCGTGGGTCCATAGGCCGTGCCGTCCAAGGTTACGACTCCGTTCTGTACGCCGATGGTGAAGCTGTTGTACATCGTCGTGCCGTAGCCTACGCGGTCGAAGGCAAGCTTTTCCGCAAGTTTGTTGCGCAATTCCACGTCCGATACCGCGGTGGTATCGCTAGCGCCGCCAACGGTAAGCCGGTTGCTCACTGCAATGACGCCGTTCTTGTGATGGATTCTGTGCTCCGCATCTTCCTTGGTGGCGTACAGGTCCACATTGCCGGAAAGAACGACCATACCGTTGCTGACCGCCGCTTTCACATCGGCAAATCGCTTCCCGCCGAGGCTCTTTTGCACCTCGGCCTGCACCTGGGCATCTGTTACCACGGTTTGCGCAGCCGTGGGCAGAATTGCCACGGCCAGCGCAAAGGAGAAGAACCGCAGCAAAATGGAAAGAGTGCGCATAGGAACCTCAAACAAAACAGGTAGTACTAGCGGTAACGTTGGCGGATCTTGTAGACGATTGAGAACACGCCGTTCTCATCGCGGGTGGCAACAATGGCAACATTGTCACTGACCTGGTACTGGGCAGAGATCAACTGCTGCGTCGATGCGTTCACGCTGGTTGCGAAGGTTACCGTGATCTTCGGCGTAAGCTGCTGTTCCACGGTAATGCGTGCAGACGAGGTGCCAAGCGAACCCACGTAAGCAGGGTCGATCTTGACCTTGCCCGAGCCGCCGAACAGCTTATTAACGCGGCTAGAGACGGTGGCATTCAGCGCGCCGCCGAGCAGTGCGTTGGTTGTCGGGTCTTGGCCCTGCTGCTGCAATTGCTGCGTGTTGATGGCGGCTTCTTCCTGCGTGCGGCCTAGCGCCAGCAGGTTGAAGACGTCGGCCTGGCTGAGGGGCGGCTCGGATCGGTAGCTCAGCTTGGGGTTCTTCGCCGTGCCGTGTACACCGATGGTGACGTCGTAGTTCTCTACCCGCGCGGTTGCGTCGATGTCCACGACCGGATCGATGCGGATGGGATTATTGAAGTAGATGGTGCCGCGCTGAAGCTGGTACAGCGTATCGTTGAAGGTAGCGGAGCCGTCGTTGAGCGTGATCTTGCCAAGGATGGATGGGACCGCCGCGGTGCCGCGTACGTTCAGGTCGACTGTGCCGGCGAGGCGCGCGTAGCTGTTTTGGAAATCAAGCGCCGGCGACGACTGGACGTGAATGTCAAGGCCGACCTTATTCAGCAGCGAATCCGGATCGGGTGGCGCGGAGACGTCACTTGCGCCGCCTGCAATCGAGCCGAAGTCGAAACTCTGTGCCAAGCCGAAACGTGTGATCAGCACATTGCCGCCGAGCGTTGCGCCGTCACCACTGCCCTGCAAATGGATCGTGGCGTTGGCCGTTGCGGAGACACCGTAGTAGCGCACGCGAACAGCCTGCGCCGAAACAGTAAGATCGGCGAAGAGACCGTCGCGGAACTGCACAAAGCCGTTCACCTTCACCAGCCCACCACCGGAGTAACCGGTGAGATTGTCGACGACGAGCC
>CBAAAH010000280.1:0-4094 GCA_964658865.1 uncultured Granulicella sp. | reverse complement strand
CTTCTTTCTATTTTCTACTTCTCTATTTTCTATTGATTCGGTTTTCCGCTGTCCGGCGCGGGAACGGCGGTGGGGAAGAGGTTCTTCAGCGTCTGGTCACGTTGACCGTTTTCCTCCGGGTGCGGGAAAGGCTTGCGTGGCATCATGGCCTCGCGTTCGCTGGTGTTGTAGAGGAAGATGGCCTCGACGACCGCGGCCTGCTTCAGGTCGGCCTCATGGATGTGCTCCACCGTGTCCAGGTTGCTGTGGTGCGTGCGCGTCTCGTAGTCCATTGGGTCTTGGATGAACTGGAAGCCGGGCAGGCCGAGCGCATCGAACGACAGGTGATCAGTGCCGCCCGTATCGCGATTGGTGATGGTGGTGACGCCCAGGTCGTGCAGCGGCTTGATCCACTGTTCAAAGATGGGGCCGATGGCGAAATTACCCTGCGTGTACACACCGCGCACCCGGCCGGTGCCGTTGTCCAGGTTGTAGTAGGCATCCAGCTTGTCCCACTCGGGCGTGGTCTTGAGCGGGCCCTGCGGGCCGCGCATCATGGCAAGCATGGGGTCGGCCCCGGGTGCGGCGGCCGGCTCCTGGAACTCGCCGAAGTGCTGTTTGACGTAGCCTCGGCTGCCGAACAGGCCCTGCTCTTCGCCGCTCCACAGCGCGATGCGAATGGTGCGTTTCGGCTGATAGCCGATGGCTTTCAGGATGCGTACCGCTTCCATGGCGACGACGGAGCCCGCGCCGTTGTCCGTCGCGCCGGTGCCGCTGATCCAGCTATCCAGGTGTCCGCCGACCATCACGACCTGATCCTTCAGCTTCGGGTCGGTACCGGGGATTTCGGCGACCGTGTCGAAGCCGTGCTCGTGGTCGCCGGTAAAGGCGGTTTCGATATCGACTTCAAGCCTGACCGGCACGTTGCGCTGCAGCAGACGGTACATGCGGCCGTAGATCTCGACCGTGGTGACGGCGTTGGGCACCGCGACAGCGGACTCGCGCTTTTGCGCGTTGCGCACCAGGTTGGCGCCGTTGTCGTCGAAGATGATGCCTGAGCCGCCACCTTTGCCGCCGTCGCGACTGGGGCTGAGGATCGCGACTACACCCTCGTCGGCCATGAGCTTGAGCGCGGCCGTGCGCAGGGCGGCCAGGCGGGCACGATCGGCCAGGCGCTGCTGCATGGTCATCTGCGGACCGGCACCACGGCGCTCTTCCTCGGGACCTTCCATGTCCTTAAGCTCTTCAGCGGTGTAGCGATGGAACAGCGGCTCCGTCAAATCGACCATGGGGTGCGGCGCGCCCAGCAGCACGATCTTGCCGGCGAGCTTACCCTTGTACTTGTCCAGGTCGGCGACCGTGGTTGGATCGACGAGGATGGCGTCGGCCGTAACGGCACCCCTGGTTGCGGGCGACCACGGCGCGGCCTGCAGCCAAAGCGGTTCGGTATCGGGCGAGATGAGCCGCGCCCAGCTATTGACCTGCGCCCAGCCCATGCCGAACTCGCCCCAGTCTTCCAGGTGCGCATTGGTCAGGCCGGCATCGGTCAGGCGGTCGCGCGTCCACTCGTTCGCTTTCTTCATGTTGGGTGAACCGGTAAGCCGCGGGCCGATACCGTCGGACAGGCCGCTCATGTAGTCCATGACGTGCGAGTGCTGCAGGCCTTCCGACCGAATGCGCGCGTACATGCCGAGATCCAGCGTTTCCTGCGCGGGCTGCGGGCCATAGCCGGGCTTCATCTCCTCGGTTGCGGTGGCCTTTCTGGGCTTCTCCGCGGCGACGAGCGGCAACGTGGTGCCAAGGACCGTGGCAAACAAGGTGGCAGTGCAGACGCAGCGGCGCATGGCGCTGAGCGCAAGGGACATGGGGAATGGCCTCCGAAACAGGGGATGCTGGGATGAGTCGAGGGTACCAGTCCGAGACGGGTTGGGATACCACCGAGTTTCAAGCGCATGCCGGATCGTGAGAAAGTGACGGTGTGAAGTTTCTTGCCTTTGTGCTGGTGTTGTTGCTGCTGGTTGCCGGTGCCGCCGGCGTACTGCTTTACGTCCCGGTGACACCGCCGGGCGAGACCTTTGTGGAACTGCCGCCGGGAACCAGCGCACAGGCAATGGCCGCAGACCTGGAGCGGGCGGGCGTCATCCGGTCGCGCTATGCCTTTTTGCTGCTGCGGCTGTGGAAGGGCGGAAGGCTGAAGGCGGGCGAATACCGATTCGACGATGCCGCCGATGCGCAGACCGTGTACGCGCGCATCGCCGGGGGCGACGTGTATACCCGCGCGCTGGTGGTGCCGGAAGGCTTCAACCTGTTCGACATCGCCAACGCTGTGCAGAGCGCGGGGTTGGCGTCGAAGGAGGAATTTCTGGCGGCGGCACGCGCGCATACCGCGTTGATTGCGCAGTGGTCGCCGGGCGCGACGTCGTTGGAGGGCTACCTGTACCCGGACACCTACCTGTTCGGCCACCGGACCACGCCCGTGCAGATGCTGCAGGCGATGGTGCACCGGTTTGGCCGTGCGGCCGGGCAGCTTGGGGTGACCGGTGACGTGGCGCGCACCGTGACACTTGCCTCCCTGGTGGAAAAAGAGGTGCGCTTCGACCAGGAGCGGCGCATGGCCGCGGGCGTGTTTACCAACCGGCTGCAGCAGGGCATGCCGCTGCAGACCGACCCGACGGTGATCTACGCGGCGCTGCTTGCGGGCCGTTGGCGCGGAACGATTTACCGCAGCGACCTGGACTTCGATTCCCCCTACAACACCTACCGGCACAAAGGTTTACCGCCGGGGCCGATCTGCTCGCCGGGTGCTGCGGCACTGCGTGCGGCCATGCAGCCGGCGGTGACGAAGAACCTGTATTTTGTGGCGGACCGCACCGGGCATACGCAGTTTTCTGAAGACCTGGAGAGCCACGCGGCACAGGTACAGAGCTACCGCGCGGGTGCGCCCACGCCGTAGCCTCATGGGCGCGTCGTGAGCCCACGGGCTTCGTCGCGCGAAAAAGGAATCGGCAACCTGCGACTGTTCATCCAAACCCTGTCCAAAGTGATATCGACGGCCTGCGGTGATCGCGGGCACCTTGGCCTGCACTGCGAAACAAAACATTTCAGACGGACCTGGAGCGTATACTGCAGCTTTGCGGATGTTGAATCGAGAACGGCGAAACGTGGTGCTGGCGCTGGCTGTGGTGCTGGCGCCCCTGCAGGGCTGTTTGAGCAAGACACGGTCCGTGATGCAAACGCATCCGCCCGCGACGGTGCTTTCCGCGTCGATCCAGGACCTGGTCCATACGACGACCGAACGGTTTAACCAGATCAACTCGCTGACCGCATCGGTGAATATTGCGGTGTCTACCGGCGGCGGCGCGCAGGGCAAGGTCGTCGATTACGCCGCGTTTCCGGGATACCTGCTGCTGCGCAAGCCCGGCGATCTGCGGGTGCTGCTGTTTACACCGGTCGGCCACATCCAGGCGGTGGACATGGTGACCGACGGAACAACCTTTACCCTGCACATTCCGCTGAAAAAGCGTGCCGTTACGGGGTCGAATACGATGTCCCAGCCGTCGGCCAACCCCTTGGAAAATCTGAGGCCGGCGGTATTCTTCGACTCGCTGATGATTCGCAGCGCGGCTTCGGACGAGTTTATCTCCGTCACCAGCGACGACCGCATCTACCAGCCGGACCCGGCAAAAAAATACGTGGTCGACGAGCCAGAGTACGATCTCGGCATCTTTCGCCAGGTGCCGGGCAGCCCCGAGCTGAAGACGCAGCGGGTGGTGCACATCGGCCGCGAAACGCTGCTGCCCTACCAGCAGGACAGTTACGACGAGAAGGGCCGCCTAGTGACCGTGGCGAACTACGACGCCTACCAGAAGTTCGGCGACCAGTTATTCCCTTCGATCATCACCATCCGGCGACCGCTGGACCAGCTTGAGCTGAAGCTGACGATTACCAAGCTGACGGTGAATACGGCGCTGGACAATGATCAGTTTGAGTTGAAGCTGCCTGCGGGCACGACGGTGCAGAAGCTGCCGTAGCGGTTCGGCAGAGTTCTGACTGTATCCAAAGAGTTCAAGCCTTGCTTCTTCCAAATGCAAGCGTCTTCAATTCCACCTTGGGTC
>CBAAAH010000279.1:0-4113 GCA_964658865.1 uncultured Granulicella sp. | reverse complement strand
CAGGCGCCGGTGCGAGGCCGGCGTGTCGGGCGAGGTAAGCCGGTAAGTCTGGCAGCGGCACAGCCACAGCCTATTTTGAATATTGTCATGCACGCGCACCAGTTCCTCATTGCCGGTGGCGGCGACGATGGCCGCGTGAAAGCGGATGTCCTCGTCGATGTACTCCTGCTTGCGGTCGCCTTCCAGCGCGGCGACGGTGGCGCGAACGCTTGCGCGCAACTCGCCTACCAGCTCCGGCGTAATGCGCACGATGCCGGCGGCGAACACCTCCAGGGCTTCGCGCACCTCGTACAGGTCAGCCACTTCTTTCGCGGAAAACCGGTACAGGAACGCGCCTCGCCGTGCCTCGATGCGCAACAGGCCTTCGCTCTGCAGAGAGTTCAGGGCCTCACGCACGGGCGACTTGCTGATGCCGAGCTGCTGCGCAAAAAAATCTTCGGTAAAGCGCGATTCCGCGGTGAAATTGCCGCTCAGGATATGGCGCTTGATGAGCCGATGCGCATGTTCCGTAAGGTTATCGCTGTTGTTTTTCTGTAGTGGAAAAATTTCTTCCTGAGACATGGCACGATCTACTTTCTACTGGAGCCTACGAATCCCCCGGTGTCTCCGCGTGCCCCTGATGGTACTGCAAGCCGATGCGCCTGGGCGAAGGAATCGACCGGCATGCGTCCGCAAGGGCACATGCCAGGTACCGGTTGTGCCGTAGCATGGGCCTCATCCCCTTGTTTTAAGGAGCATCCGCGTGATGAAACACCTTCTGCGCAACCTTTCCGATGTTGCCCTTGCGCTGTGTGCAACAGCCGCGTTTTCCATTGCTGCGCCGCCCGTCGTCGCGCAGGCAGTGCGTCCCACGCAGGACTTTGCGGTCGTCGGCAAACCGCTTGCGATAGCACCGGCAGACCCGGAGATCGCTGCCGCGCTGCAGGCCGTTTCACGCGATGCGATCCGCGCTAACATCACACGGCTGGTCGCATTTCACAATCGTTCGACCATTTCTTCGAACGACACCGACCTGCCGCCGGGCACAGGGATTCTGGCCGCGGCGGACTACATCAAAGCCCAGTTCGAGCAGATCGGCGCGGCGTGTGGCGGCTGCCTTGAGGTAAAGGTCGACGCCTTCACTGAACCCGCCGGAACCGGCCCACGCGCACGCATCACCAAACCCACGCCGCTGCGCAACGTGTACGCCATTCTTCGCGGTACCGACCCCGTTGCAAGCAAGCGCATGTACCTGGTGACCGGCCACTACGACACGCGCAACACCGACGTCTTCAACACGCACGATGAGGCGCCCGGCGCGAATGACGATTCCAGCGGCACCGCCGTCAGCATGGAGGCCGCACGTGTGCTGAGCAAGTACAAATTTCCCGCGACGCTGGTCTTTGCCGCCGTCGCAGGTGAGGAGCAGGGGCTGAACGGGTCGCACCATCTGGCGCTGCTGGCAAAGCAGCAGGGATGGCAGTTGGAAGGCGTGCTGAACAATGACATCGTGGGTGGCGACACCACGCCGGGCGACACGCTGCAGGATAAGTCGCGCGTGCGCGTGTTCAGCCAGGGACTACTACCCACCACGCTGGAGCAGGCGCGGCAGATGCTGACGCTTGGCCTGGACAACGACACGCCATCCCGCGAGCTTGCACGCGCCGTGCTGGAGGTGGGCCGCACGTACAACACAACGGCGATTCACACCGCACCCGTAAAGCCAGTGATGGAACTGCGGCTCGACCGCTTTTTGCGCGGCGGCGATCATAAATCGTTTTCCGACGAGGGCTTTCCCGCTGTGCGCTTCACGGAGTGGCGCGAGAACTTCAATCATCAGCACCAGAACCTTCGCACCGAAGGCGGCGTGGAGTACGGCGACCTGCTGAAGTTCGACGACTTCGATTACATTGCGAAGGTGGCACGCCTGAATACGGCAACGCTCGCAACACTGGCAAAGTCTCCAGGTGAGCCGCGCAACGTACGTGTCACGACCACGAATCTGGATAACAACAGCACGCTGAAGTGGGATGCGCCGGCCGCTGCCGCGGGTGCGGTGCAATACCAGATCGTCTGGCGGGAAACTGCGGTGAACGACTGGCAATACAGCGCAGAGGCGATAAAATTTCCGGCCACCGGAAACTTCCCTTCGGCCACCTCGGCGATGCTGCCGGTATCGAAGGACAACGTTTTTTTCGGTGTGCGCGCGTGCGATGCGGCAGGCCATTGCAGCGCGGCGGTGACACCCCTGCCGGAGCGCCCATAAAAGGGTAAGTTCACCGTCCCGGATGGCGCTGGATAAAGGATGCAGAGCGATCCCGGACCTTAGCTGTCGCACTTACTTCAATGCGGACTGCTTGCATCGCACTTATCCGCGACCAAACTTATCCGAGTTATGCAGGACTGAAGTTATCGCAATTTACGCCGACAACTTACACGGGTACAGTAAAAAAGAAGGTTGAGAGTGAGCAACGAAATGTTCGTTTTTCGCTCTCTCACTTACAAGACGGAGGATACAGCGATGCAGGAAGTTCATGATGGGCAGTGCGGTCTGTGCGGCCACTTTGGCGAAAACCACGGCAAGAGCGATGTATTGGTGAGCATCAAGACGAACAAGGAAGCGGACGTTGTTTTCATCGATGAGTGCGGTCACCCGCGTCTCTCGGGCCTGCACCTGAAGGTCACCCCGATCAGCGGTTGCGATGGTTTTGTGCCGGCACTTGCCGCATAAACGTCTCAGGTTTTACGCTTCGCCGTGTGAGGGCACAGCGAAGGCGAAGAGGGATACGCTTCATGCGTATCCCTCTTTTGTTTGGGGCCGAATTGCTCGCTGCGCCGCGGTATGGCCAGACTCCTGAATCACTGTTCGGTAAATGTGCCGGTACGACCGCTGGGGCAGAGTGCCTGTAACGGGCAGCACCGGCATTGCGGATGCTGCGGCGTGCAGAGGCGCTGGCCCAGGATCTTGACCAGTTGGTGATCGTTATCCATGGTCACGGCATCCCACGCTGGCGGTGCAATGGCCATCAGCGCAACCTCTACCTGCCGCGCCGTGCTTTTCAGCGGTGCAAAGCCGAGCCGCGTGGAGACGCGCTGGTGATGTCCGTCGACCGAAAGCACGCGCCGGCGCAGCAAGGAAAAATTGACGACCGCGGCGCTGACCTGCGACCCAATGCCGGGAAACTGCTCCAGCCACGCGCGAACTTTTTCCGTGCGATAACTCGCGAGAAACTGGAGGGAGAGTGCGCCGGTGCGCTCTGTAATCTGTTCGAGCGTGGCCTTGAGCTGGGGTGCCTTGCGGTCGGCAAAGGTGGCGAGCCCGATGGTTTCCTCGATCTCCGCGACGGGTGCATCGCGCAGGCGCTCCCAACGCACCTCATCCCAACTGTTGGGGCCGGTGGGCCAGCCGTCGTAGCGTTCGCGCAGGGCGCGCAGGTTGGCATGGCTCTCCGGCGTTTTGGTGCGAGCGCTGCAGAGCGAATAGATCAACTGCGTGAGCGGGTCCCACACCTCGCGCGGCGCGGGCTGACCGTACGCTTCGAGCAGCAGGTCGTGCACCAGCGCAAGCCGCTCCGTTTCCGCACTGGTCGCGGCGACGGGTTCAACTTCAACGGCAACTTCGCCGAAGAGCGTGGGCTGCGGGTTTTTTGCGATAGAACTCACAGTCATTGAGACACGGTGCAAGCCGGCACTGTTGGAGCAAACAGCGGCTGACTTGTTGCTTCAGGCACCGGCTAGGGTGTCGGTACCAGGGTTCGTTCGAAAAACGCCAGGGCCATCGCCGTGACTTTTGCGTGGATGGCGTCGCGGTCGATGCCGGGTGCGTCAGTGCAGTACTGTTGCAGCAGTTGTGCGCCCTCGGACGTGCAGGTATCCAGAAACGTGTAGTGGCCGGCACCCGGCAGCATGGCGACCTTTGCCGTGGGCAGCCATGCCGCGAACTGCTCTGCATTGCTGGCGGGTACGGCGAGGGTGTCGGCTGTGCCGGCGACCAGGGTCAGCGGCACCGTCACGTCGTCGAAGCTGGAGCGATGGAACGCCTGCCCGGCAGCCGGAGCGATGGCAAAGACGGAACGGATGCGCGCGTCGCGAAACGAATCGCCACTGCGCGCCAGCGACGCCGCGCTGCTGGCA
>CBAAAH010000278.1:0-4117 GCA_964658865.1 uncultured Granulicella sp. | reverse complement strand
GACCCGTGGAACAAAAGTGACCCGTGGAACAAAGACGCTGCTGGCCCTTGCCTTTGCCTGCGCCCTGCAGTGTGTCGCGCTGCGCGGCCAGGTTAACCCGTTCAACGATACTCCCGTCGCGACCGTGCCTGCCGCGACCAACGATTCGGATTCCACGCGCAACGCACCGGTCGCTTTTGTGCGTGGATGGTCTACCGGCACAGAGCTGGATGTGCCGCGCAGCGTACCCCAGACCCGTGTCACGCTAGACGCGAGCCATCCGGAGATCATCGTCTTTTTCGATGCCCAGCCAGCCTCGGCACGCACGGAATTTCGCTACCGGCTCGATAGCTACGACGGCGACTGGGAAGTAACGCGCGAGCATCTGGCCCACTACCGGCGGCTGCCGCCCGGCGACTACCTGTTTCGCGTGCAGGCACGCTTGCCGGGCCAGCCGTGGCCCGTCACGCAGGGTAGCCTGCGCGTGGAGCAGCGGGCTTTCTTCTACCAGGCGTGGTACGCCTACGTGCTTGCCTTCGGTGTTGTGCTGGTGCTTGCCGCGCAGGTGCTGCAGCAGCGAGACCAGTTGCTGAAAGGCCGCATCGGCATCGTTTTGCAGGAGCGCAACCGCATTGCGAGTGAGTGCCACGACACGCTGATGGCGGGCTTCGCCGCGATTTCATGGCAATTGGAAGCGACGGCCAAACTGTTTCGCAGCGACGATCACCCGGCCGCAAAATCCTTCGATCTGGCGCGCAGCATGGTGACGCATTGCCAGGCGGAAGCGCGTCGCATCATCTGGGACCTGCGCGATTCCGACGAGATTACCAACAGCCTTTCGGCCGCGCTGACGGGCGCCACCAGCACCTACCGTGAACGCGACCATCCGCGCACCACGCTGCAGGTGCACGGCCGCGAGATTCCCATTTCGCCCGGCGCGGTGCACCACCTGGTCTGCATCGGGCAAGAGGCCGTGACCAACGCGCTAAAGCACGCGCAACCCTCGCAGATTTGCATCGACCTGGCCTATGAAGAGACGCTGCTGCGCCTGACCGTGCGGGACGACGGGCGGGGCTTTCACCTCTCCGACCGGTCCGCGCGCACCGGCCACTTCGGCATTCCGGTGATGGAGGAACGCGCACGCAAACTGGGGGGAACGCTGCACCTTGCAAGCGTGGTGGACAGCGGCACGGAGGTGTCGGTTACAGTTGGGTTTCATCACATTCAACAGCCAACGGTGCGGCAGCACGACCTGGTGCGCTGGATCGGCGTGTAAACGGACAGGGCGTGTGAGCGGGAGATGGGCTTGAAGCAAATCCAGGTGCTGCTGATTGAAGACCATTTTCTGGCGCGCATGGCGCTGCAGTCACTGCTCGGCAATCACACGCAGATTCGTGTGGTGGGCGAGGCCGCGGACGGCGAGCAAGGCATTGCGCTGTACCGCCAACTGCAACCGGATGTCGTGGTGCTGGACCTGCGCCTGCCGAAGTTGAGCGGCTTTGAGGTGATCTCCACGCTGCGCAAGGAGCGGCATCCGGCACGCATCGTCGTGTTGTCGAACTACCAGGGGTCCGAGGACATTTACCGTGCGCTGCAGGCCGGTGCGATGGCCTACCTGACCAAGGATGCGAGCGGCGACGAGGTGATCAACGCCATCCAGAGCGTGTCACGCTATCTTCGGTACCTACCGCGCGTGGCGCTGGATCGGCTGGCCGAGCGCATGCCGGCGGTGGAACTGACGCCGCGCGAGCGCGAGGTGCTCGTCTGCATCACGCAGGGCCGGTCCAACCGCGAGATTGCCGACGAACTCGGCATTGCGGAGAAAACGGTGCGCATTCATGTGTCGTCCATGCTGGAGAAGATGGGTGTGCGCGACCGCACGCAGGCGACGATCTATGCCCTTCAGCGGGGCCTGGTGCATTTCGACTAAAGAAAAAATCTAGGCTATTTGCCCTAAAAAGCGATGCGCCATCCGTCCCGTTCGCGATCGTGAACGGCATGTTTCAATCTCAGGTATCACAAGCGATTCAGGTTCTGCTCTCTGCTCCAGTGCACCGCCAGTGCATGCACTTCGCAATCCACGCGAAGTCGCTGTGCTGCATCTGCCATGACAGGGCCGCTTGCGTTTCTATTTTTCTGGAGGCCTCACGATGAAACGACTTCTAGCTTCAAGTGCTGTCATGCTCTGCGCGGCAGCTGGGTATGCCCAGGTCGCCAACAACACCATGGTGGTGGGCACAGTCACAGACGCCTCTGGCGCGGTGCTTGCGGGCGCACAGATCACCGCAGTCAACCGCGACACCAAGGTCGCCTACCCCGGAAAGACCAACGCGGAAGGCTACTTTTCCATTCCGTTTGTGCAGCCCGGCACGTATGACGTCAAGGCAGAGCTGCAGGGCTTCCGCACCGTCACCTCGACCGGCGTCATCGTCACGCTGAACCTCGCGGTGCGCGCCGACCTGTCGCTGCCGGTGGGCGCAACGTCCGAGGCGGTTACCGTTACAGCCGCAACGCCCGCGCTCTCCACCGACGACGCCGTCATCGGCGAAACCATCACGGCAAAGCAGGTCGCCAACCTGCCCATGAACAGCCGCCGCGTGCTGGAACTTGCGGCGACCGCGTCGAACATCATCGTCGGCCCCAAGACCAGCTACACCGGCACGCCGCCGGGAGCCAACTTCATCGGCGCCGGCACGCGCGAGGTTACGAACTCCCTCACGCTCGACGGCATCACCATCATGAACTCGCTGATCTCCAGTTCACCGGTGACACCGAACCCGGATGCCGTGGCCGCCGTGCAGACGCAGACGGGCAACTACACCGCGCAGTACGGCGCGTACATGGGCGTGCACATCAACGTCGACACCAAGTCCGGCACCAACCAGATTCACGGCACGGCGTACGACTACGTGCAGAACGACGCCTTCAACGCCAAGCCCTTCACCGCGCTCAGCACCTCGCGCACGCCGGTGCTGCGTTTCAACCAGTTCGGCTTCGAGCTGGGCGGCCCCATCGTCGTGCCGCACCTGTTCAACGGGCGCGACAAGGCCTTCTTCATGGGGTCGTACGAGGGCACACGACGCATCTCTCAGGCAAGCCTCACCGGCCAATTGATTACGGACGCGATGCGCACCGGCGATTTCTCCGCGTTGTTGGACAACAGCCCTACGGGCTGTACCCCGGCGATTGCGGGCAGCCCTTTTCCGGCAACAGGCGGTGTCTGCATCAAGAATCCCGCAACAGGAGTGCAGTACGTCCGCAATCAAGTGACGAACATTTCGCCGATCGCGACCGCGCTGCTCGCGTACTACCCTCATCCTAATCAGACAGGCACGGGCCAGAATTTCAATGGCCTGGTCGGCAGCGTCTTCAACAAGAATGCAACGCTGGACCGGGTCGACTACAACATCGGCGAGAAGATTCGCCTGTTTGCCCGCTACACCTATGAGAAGAGCAACGCCGTGAATGGTGCCATCGTCACCACGTCGCAGGCCTACTCGCCCACGACGGACTCCAACGGCGTGATTGGCTACACGCACATCCTCACGCCACGGTTCATCAACGACCTGCGGCTCGGCTACAACAAGTTCCAGTCCAATGCGCTGAACTACTTTACCGTGAATGGCCCCGCCGGTGCAGGTACGGCGCTCGGCATCCCCGGCTTTACGGCGGACACAACGAACAACAACCCCGGCATCCCGACGATCCTATTGAGCGGCGGCTACCAGGGCCTGGGTGCGGAGGGCACCAACTGGTACCAGGACGACCGCACCATGCACGGCTACGACCAGATCAGCTACACCCGCGGCAAGCACAACATCATGGCGGGCGCGGATATTCGCCGCATGACCATTGGGCGCGCCGCAACGAACCAGAATCGCGGCCAGTTCAGCTTTACCGGCAACTACTCCGGCAGTGCGGCCGCGGACTTTCTGACCGGTTACTCTCAGACCGTCGTGACGCCGTTGTTCCAGGTCAAGGGTTCGGTTGGCGAATGGCGCAACGGCTTCTTCGTGCAGGACAACTGGCAGGCGTCGCAAAAGCTGACGGTGCTGTACGGCGTACGCTATGAGTTGCCTCTGGTGCCCTACAGCCTGAACGGCATCGGCCGCATTTTGAACAGCACGTACACGGCGCT
>CBAAAH010000277.1:0-4136 GCA_964658865.1 uncultured Granulicella sp. | reverse complement strand
ATGGTGAGGCTCTGGTGCAGAGGCCTGACGACACCGAAGCAGTGTTCACGGAGCGCATGCGCGTGTTCGACGAGCAGACGGCTCCCGTCATTGCGCATTACCGGCAACTTGGTAGGTTTGAAGAAGTCGACGGAGAACAGTCCGTCGAAGCAGTGACAGCACAGCTCCTCGCGGCGTTCAGGCGCTTGCGGGGCAACTAGCGCGATACGTGTTCGCGCGGAAACGATCTTTGTAAACGCACAATGGCAATTGTTTTGAAGACACCGCAGGAGATTGAGAAGATGCGCCGTAGTGGCATCTTGCTCCGTCAAGTGCACCAGGCGATCAGTGATGCGGTGAAGCCGGGTGCGACGACCATGGATCTGGAAGAGCTCGCCGCCGCTAAGATTACGGCACTGGGAGCGAAGGCAGCGTTCAAGGGTGTTAAAAATCCGGGATTCCCGGATTTTCCGGCGGTGCTCTGCACGTCAATTAACGATGAAGTCATTCACGGTATTCCGTCGAAGAAGCGGCTGCTGAATGAGGGTGACATCGTATCGGTGGATTGTGGTCTCATTCTCGATGGGTATTATTCCGATTCCGCGGTCACGTACGCCGTGGGCAAGCTCGGACCGGATGCGCGAAAGCTGCTCGATGTAACCAAGGCTTCTCTGGAGCAGGCCATTCAGGAAGCGCAAGTCGGTCAGACGTTAGGTGACATCGGGGCGGCGGTGCAGGAAATTTGTGAGGGTGCCGGCTTTGGTGTAGTTAAGGATTTTGTGGGCCACGGTATCGGCAAGCATATGCATGAGGATCCCCAGGTCCCGAACTATGGCAAACGCGGTAAGGGTGCGAAGTTGAAGGCTGGCATGGTACTGGCGATTGAGCCTATGATCAACGTCGGCAGTGCGGACGTGAAGGTGCTGAAAGATGGATGGACCGCAGTGACAGTGGATGGTAGCTTGTCCGCGCACTTTGAGCATACGGTTGCGGTGACCAAGGATGGTCCGCTGGTGCTGACGCGGTAAGTAGTGGTACAAGGTTTGGCGGTCGAAGTTATAAGGAGATGGTTTGTCGAAGGAAGACGCGATTGAGGCAATGGCGGTGGTCGTTGAGACTTTGCCGAATGCGATGTTTAAAGTCGAGATGGAGAACAAGCACCAGGTGCTGGCCCATGTCTCCGGTCGCATGCGCAAGAACTTCATTCGCATTCTGCCGGGCGACCGGGTTGCCATTGAGTTGAGCCCGTACGATCTGAGCCGCGGGCGCATCGTGTACCGGTACAAGTAAGTCGCCGGTATCTGTAAGCGCAGTAAAGCCTGCCGTGTTGTTGGGCATGCTGAAAGGAAGTACGAGATGAAGGTACGAGCGAGCGTCAAACGCATTTGCGACAAGTGCAAGATCGTCCATCGCCACGGTGTGGTGCGGGTCATCTGCGAAATTGCAAAGCACAAGCAGCGCCAGGGATAGCCTGGTATAAACGTGTCAACAGTGGGACCCAATAATCTTCCAGGGCGAGTTAGCCGAAATCAAGGCTTGCGATGAACCCCGGGTATCCCGCTCCTAACCGCTCTTTGTGACAACGCAAGAGCTGAAGTAAAGGAAGACAACCATGGCACGTATTGCAGGTGTCGATCTGCCGAACAATAAACAGGCACGTATCGGCCTCACATATATCTACGGCATTGGAGAGACGCGCGCCCTGTCGATCCTTGCCAAGGCGGACATCGATCCGCTGCGCAAGCTGCAGACGCTGGACGAGGATGAGTTGAACCGCGTCCGTAGCGTCATCGAGCAGGAAGGCGGCATCGAAGGCGACCTCCGCAAGGAGATCGGTCTGAACATTAAGCGCCTGATCGAAATTCAGAGCTACCGCGGTTTGCGTCATCGTCGCAGCCTGCCTGTTCGCGGACAGCGCACCCACACCAACGCACGCACGCGCAAAGGCCCCCGCAAGGGCACGGTTGCCGGCAAGAAGAAAGCGACCAAGTAAATGGCCAAGCAGCAGAACAAGGGAAATTCGGGCGCTGCCGGTAAGAGCGGCAAGGGCAAGAAGTTTAAGAAGCGCGAGCGGAAAAACGTACCCTACGGTCTCGTTTTTGTGCAGGCGTCGTTCAATAACACCATCGTCACCATCACCGACCAGCAGGGCAATACGCTGTCGTGGAAGAGTTCGGGTTCGCTCGGCTTCCGCGGTTCGCGTAAGGGCACACCATTCGCGGCACAGCAGGCTGCGGTTGGTGCCGCCACCGCTGCTCGTGACCACGGCCTGCGTTCAGTGGATGTGCGTGTTTCCGGTCCGGGTTCAGGCCGCGAGTCTGCGGTGCGTGCACTGGCTGCGGCCGGTCTCGACGTGCGGAGTATCCGCGACGTCACGCCGATTCCGCATAATGGTTGCCGTCCGCCCAAGCGTCGGCGTGTGTGAGCCGTGTTTCTTGTTGCTGGTTTCCACGTTTTTTGTAAACGGAAGCCGGCAACTGGAAGCTCAGGAATGTCTTTGTAAGCGGATCGGGATGGAGAGGCTTGCTGCCTTGTAAACCGATCGTCACCTGAAGTTAGGAAAGAGAGTAAGAAATGGCACGTTATACCGGAGCTGTTTGCCGCCTTTGCCGGCGCGACGGCGTGAAGTTGTTCCTCAAGGGTTCCCGTTGTTTCTCCGATAAGTGCGCAATTGATAAGCGCAACTTTCCCCCGGGCCAGCACGGCCAAGCACGCGCGAAAAAGATCGTGGGCTATGGCCTGCAATTGCGCGAAAAGCAGAAGGCGAAGCGCATCTACTTCACGTTGGAAGGTCAGTTCCGTGAGTACTACGAGAAGGCCAGCCAGCGTACCGGTGTGACTGGTGAACTGCTGCTGCAGCAGCTCGAGCGCCGCTTGGATAACGTGGCCTACCGTCTTGGCTATGCGATTTCGCGTCGTCAGGCACGCCAGGTCGTTCGTCACGGCCACATCCAGGTCAACGGCCGCAAGGTCAATATCCCTTCCTTCCAGGTAAAGGTGGGTGATGTGGTCGAGATCCGTGAGGGTTCGAAGAAACTTGAAATCCTCGAGACGGCCAAGCAGTTTGCCAGCGGCCTGATGCAGCCGCTGTGGCTGCAGATCGATCGCGACGCCTTCAGCGGTAAAGTTGTAGCGTTGCCTCGCCGTGACGAGATCCAACTGCCGGTGAACGAGCAGTTGATCGTCGAACTTTACTCCAAGTAAGTGGGTGCGGTGCAACGGCTACAAGTCGCTGCACCGCCACTTCTGTAGGGGTTACGGGTTACAGCCGCTCGTTTTCTTGGCTGTACTTTAGTGGCAGTTCGTCACTCAATGAAGGACCGACGTTCAGCCGCTGCAGAATGCTTCGCAGCGTGTGTGGGCCAAGGAAACGAGGAGAGTACCCATGTTGTGGAGAGGTTTTCAAAAGCCCAAGCGTCTCGCGGTCGAGCAGGAAACGCTGACCGAGAAGTATGGCAAGTTCAGCGCGCAGCCGTTTGAGCGCGGCTTCGGTACGACGATCGGCAATAGCCTGCGTCGCACGCTGCTGAGCTCGATCGAAGGTGCTGCAGTCACTGCGGTCAAGATCGAGGGTGTGCTGCACGAGTTCCAGTCGATCCAAGGTGTCGTGGAAGATGCGACCGACGTCATCCTGAACCTGAAGCAGATCCCGTTCAAGCTGAATGGTGATGGCCCCAAGGCGCTGTATCTGCGCGTGGAAGAGCCGGGCGTTGTAACTAGCGGCATGATCGAAGCCGATGGTGACGTGGAAATCCTTGACAAGGACGTGTACATCGCGACCGTGTCCGAGGGGGGCAAGCTCGACATGGAAATGCGCCTGAAGCGCGGTCGTGGTTACCAATCCGCCGATAAAAACTACGATCCGGACCTCGGTATCGGCTTTATCCCGGTAGATTCGGTTCACTCGCCGGTACGCAAGGTCAACTACGCGGTTGAGGCTGCACGCCTTGGTCAGATCACCGACTACGACAAGCTGACGCTCGAAATTTGGACGAACGGTACCGTTCTTCCGGCGGACGCGCTCGGTCTCGCGGCCAAGCTGCTGAAGGATCACATGTCCATCTTCATCAACTTTGAAGAGGAGATGGAGACAGGTCTGGACGGCGGGCATGATGGTCCGGCGATGCGGAACGATAATCTCAACCGTTCGGTGGAAG
>CBAAAH010000276.1:0-4152 GCA_964658865.1 uncultured Granulicella sp. | reverse complement strand
TAACGGAACCATGCTGGAGTGGAACCTCGATCTGCCCGCCGACGTTCTCGGGACGCCCGGAAACGTGCAAGTCGAATGCGTTGGACGTGTCGTCTGGTCGCAGGTGCAGACCGATGGCGTCCGTGTCGGCGCACTGATCGATCACTATGAATTGAAGGACAAGGCCTAATGAACGAACAGTTTCTCGACGATGAGACTCCCGCCGAGACCGCGCCGGAGCAGGATGCCATCCGCGTGATCCTTGCGGATTCACAAGCGATCTACCGTGTCGGCATGCGCAAGATTTTCGCCATTGAAGACGACATCCGTGTCGTCGCCCAGGCGGAAACGCTCGGCAATCTGCACGTCGCGCTGCAGCGCTTTCCTGCGGACATCGTCGTGCTTGAGGGGGACCTGCTGAGCGGCACCATCGACGCCATCCCCGACCTGGTGCGACGCGCACCCGACGCCAAGCTCATCGTGCAGGTGATGGCGAAGGACGAGAACAACATCGTCGAGCTCTATCGTCGCGGCGTGCGCGGCGTGGTGCCTCGCTCCATCTCGCCCGACCTGCTCATCAAGTGCGTGCGCAAAATTGCCGCCGGCGAAACCTGGATCGACAACCGTTCGGTAAGCTGGGTCATCGAGGCTTATCGTGCACAGGCTATCTCCATGACTAGCCCGCGCTCACAGCCCAAGCTTTCGCCCAAAGAGCTGCTCATGATTACCTGCATCACGCGCGGCATGCGCAATAAAGAGATCGCCTACCAGGTCGGCACCACGGAGCAGGTGGTGAAAAATTACCTGCGCAAGGTGTACGACAAGCTCGGCGTCTCGGATCGCCTGGAACTCGCGCTCTATTGCATGCACCACCAGTTGTTGAAGCACTATCCGACGCAGGATTTGCGCGTGGTGCCATTGAGCAATGCCGATATGACCGCATCGCACTAATCGTCCTGCACCTTACGGAAAAAGGCTGCCCGGCATCGCTGCGGGCAGCCTTCTGCATGGGTTGATTTACTTCGCCACTTCCAGATCGATCGTAAACTTTACATCGTCGCCGAGCGTGGGTGCCGTGTACTTTTGGCCGAAGTTGAAGGTGGCGCGACTAATGGTGCCGGTCGCGGAGAAGCCGCTGACGGTCTTGCCGCCCATGCCCTTCTGCGGCGCGGCGGGGCCGTCCACATCCAGTGTCGTCGGCTTGGTCTGGCCGCCCAGCGTCAGGTCGCCGATGATCTGCAGCTTGCCTTCGCCGTTGCGCTTCACGCTGGTGGAGTGGAACTTCAGCGTGGGGTACTTCGCCACGTCGAAGAAGTCCGGGCTCTTCAGGTGCTCATCGCGCTTGGCCTGGCCGGTGCTCACGGTGGTGGCGTCAATGACGGCGTCCACATGCGATGCGCCGACGTTCTTCTCGTCCCAGACCACGGTGCCGGTCACGCCGGAAAAGCTGCCGCGCACGGTGCTCACGCCCAGGTGCTTAATCTGGAACTCGACGCCGGAGTGCGCGGAATCGATCGTCCAGGTAGAGCTCTGCGCTACCAGTGGAGCGGCCATCAACACTGCCGCCGCCATTGCCATACGAACCTGCTTCATCATCTGTTTCTCCTCCTCCGGCACCCTGGTGCACGGAACACTTTCGCAGTTAACCTGCCGTTGAGCGCCATTCAGCTTCTCCGTACGGGCTGGTCAACAGATGTATCACGGTCCGACCGCGATTTTAAATACTTCGATATGGTAGGAAGTATTGCTCCGGCTGTCGTCCGCATTCATCTTTTCTGGATCGCGCCTTTGCGGGAGTGTGCGAGGATGGCACAACATACTCATCATGACCAGCCTCGCCGCCAACCTGCAACGCCTTACGCCGAAGCAGCGCAACGCCTTTGTCGCCTGCTTTCTGGGCTGGACGCTGGATGCGTTCGACTTTTTTATCCTTACGTTCTGCCTCAGTGCTGTGGCGAAAGACTTCCACGTCGGCGCGAAGCAGGTTGCGGAAGGCCTGTTCTGGACGCTCGCCATGCGACCGGTCGGAGCGCTGCTGTTTGGCGCCATGGCGGAGAAGTTCGGACGCAAACCCACGCTGATGGTCAATGTCATCAGCTTTGCCGTCTTCGAGTGCGCGTCGGCGTTTGCACCCACGCTCGGTACATTCCTCATATTGCGGGCGCTGTTCGGCATCGCCATGGGCGGTGAGTGGGGCGTGGGCGCGGCACTGACCTTTGAAACGCTGCCGGCAGAGGGTCGCGGCTTCTTCTCCGGCCTACTGCAGGAAGGCTACGTGTGCGGCAACCTGCTTGCGGGCCTGATGTACTGGCTGGTGTTTCCGCACCTGCACGGCACCGGCATGTTGACCAACTGGCGGGTCATGTTCCTGATCGGGACGCTGCCGGCGTTGCTGGTGTTCTTCATCCGCGCCGGCGTGGAGGAGTCGCCCGCGTGGCAGGCATCCCGCGCCACCGCAAAGCCGAAAACCGCGCGCACCGCGGGAACACGTGCGCTATTGTGGCGCAACATCGGTACGTTTCTGCTGCTGGTCGTGCTCATGACCGCGTTCACGTCCTTCAGCCACGGCACGCAGGACCTATATCCCACGTTTCTAGAAAAAGGCAAGTACTTTGAGCCGTCGACCGTGGGTAAGATCGCGTCCATTGCCAGCGTCGGCGCGCTGTGTGGCGGCATTGCGTTCGGTACGCTGTCTGAGAGGCTAGGTCGCCGCCGGGCCATCGTGCTGGCATCGCTGCTCGCCATTCCCATGATTCCGTTGTGGAGTTGGTCGCACTCTGCGGTGATGCTCGCCGTCGGAGGATTTCTGATGCAGTTCATGGTGCAGGGTGCATGGGGCATCATCCCGGCGCATTTGAACGAACTGTCGCCGCCGTCGGTGCGCGCGATCGTTCCCGGCTTCGCGTACCAACTCGGCAATCTGCTGTCGTCGCGCAATGCCGTTTTTCAGGCTGGCCTGGCCGCCACCATGTTTGCCGGGTCGTTACAACCCGTGCTCGGCTATACGGTGGTTGTGGTGGCCATCGCGGTCTCGATTATGACGCTGGTGTGCGGTGAACGGAAGGGTGAACCCATTTCCAACGCGCTGTAATACGCCCCGCTTCTTGCGATTGCCGGCTCAAACGGCGAGAATAAGGCATTCCCTTCGCCAAGGTGGCTCCGTTGCCCCGCATCCAGTTCCACCAACAGCTCGCGACGTTGAAGGATAAGCTGCTGGTGATGGCAGCGCTGTCAGCGCAGGCCATGGAGCTTTCGGTCGAAGCCTTCTTGAAGCGGGATACTGGTCTGTGCGCTCACATTCTCGATATTGAAACCGCCATCAACGTTGCCGAGCGCGAAGTGAACGAGATGGCGTACGAATTGCTCGCCAAGCAGCAGCCCATGGCCGTCGATCTGCGCTTTTTGCTGGCCGTCACCCGCATCAACGGTGACCTGGAGCGCATCGGCGACCAGGCCGCGAACACGGTGAAACAGAGTCTCGCGCTCATTGAAGTGGAACCCATGGGCGGTAATCCAGAAGATTTGCCCGGCGACATTCAGGGCATGGAAGACATTGCCCGGCGCATGATGCGCAACTCCATGCGCGCCCTGCTGGACGCGGATGCCGACCTGGCCGAGTTCGTCCTGACCATGGATGATGACATCGATCGATTGAATCGTGAATCGCAGCAGGCCCTGCTCGAATCCATGCAGAAGCAACCGGAGCGCACGGACCAGGCACTGCACTCCATCATCGTCTGCCGCAACCTGGAACGCAGTGCAGACCACGCCACCAATATCGCGGAAGAAGTCATCTTCTGGGTACGCGGATCGAACGTCAAACATGGCGTCGGCGTAAACCGCACCACGACATCGCAGCAACTTGCAGGAGCATAAGAAAGTTCATGGCTGACGTAAACGAAGGAGCATTTCTGGGTGACGCCGCCGAGGGGCTAGACAAGGTCCCCGGCAAGGTGACGCCCGCAGCGCCCAAGGAAACGAAGACGCAAAAGGTCGAGCGCCTGAAGACGGAGAAGAATCCGTGGCAGGCATGGTCTGAGGTGAGGCAGTTCGCCGCGGAGGGCCGTGAAAGCGTGTTGCCCGAGTGGGCTGGAACCTATTTTAAATGGTGGGGTATCTACACCCAGGGCGACGGCGTCGGCGCGGTGGGCGGCGTCGGCGGCGAAGGTAAAA
>CBAAAH010000275.1:0-4155 GCA_964658865.1 uncultured Granulicella sp. | reverse complement strand
TCGGCGGTTCGCGCGGACGCTCGGCGGCGACCGGCCGCGGTGTGAGCATCGCCTGCGACCAGAGCCTGCGCTACCTGGGCATGCAGCCGGCGGACTGCCGCGTGATCGTGCAGGGATTCGGCAACGTGGGGTCGAATGCCGCATTGCTATTGCCGCAGAAGGGCTATCGCGTGATCGCGATTGCGGAGTGGGATGGCGGCTTGCATAATGCGGACGGTATCGACATTCCCGCGCTCATCGAGCACCGCAAGCGTACCGGTTCCATCCGCGACTTTGCCGGAGCGGATGAGGCGAACTCCGACGAGCTGCTGACGACACCCTGCGAAATCCTGATTCCGGCGGCGACGGAAAACGTCATCACCAGCCGCAATGCCGCGCGGGTAAAGGCGCGCATCTTGTGCGAGGGTGCGAACGGGCCGACGACTCCCGCGGCGGACGATATCCTGCAGCGCAACGGAGTGTTCGTCGTGCCGGACATTTTGGCAAACGCGGGTGGCGTAACGGCGAGTTACTTCGAGTGGGTGCAGGATCGCATGGGCTATTTCTGGACCGAAGAGGAAGTCAACGAGCGCCTGGATCGCATCATGACGGCGAGTTTTACCGACGTGATTCGGTATGCGGAATCACACGACGTGAACAACCGCATTGCGAGCTACATGCTGGCGATCGATCGTGTGGCATACACGACGCGGCAGCGCGGTATTTACGCCTAACGGGTAACCAGCCTGAAGGCCCCATGTCTCAAACGCGAGACGTGGGGCGCCCCTCAGCCCCGGTTGTGGCAGAATGTTGGCACGGGCTGCGTGGCCGCTCCAGGCGCAGCAGGTTGGCGGTTTTGTGAATCTTCCCAATTCCATGACGTTGAGCCGCATCGCGTGCGTGCCGCTGCTCATCTGGCTGCTCAGCGCGAGTTCGCCGCTGCACGGCCACACGCAGGAGTGGGCGATTTCACTGTTTTTTATTGCGGCGTCGGTCACCGATGGTCTGGATGGCTACCTGGCCCGGAAGCGGGGGCAGATTACGACGATGGGCATGTTGCTGGACCCGCTTGCGGACAAGCTGCTGGTCACATCGGCTTACATTGCGCTGGTCGCGTTTGACCCGGCGGTGGTTAAGCCATGGATTGCCGTGGTCGTCATCGGGCGCGAGTTCCTGGTAAGCGGCTTGCGGTCCATCGCGGCGAACGAGGGTTTCACCATCGACGCCAGCGAGATCGGCAAGCTGAAGACGGTGCTGCAGATTGTGAGCGTGGTAGCGTGCGTGTTCGACCGCGGCTACAGGGTCTGGGTGTTCGGGCCGGGGTCGAACCTGCTGGGCGGCAACGGTTTCGGCTGGTTTGTGCTGCCGGTGCACGTCATCGCCGTGACGGCGGTCTGCTGGATGACGATCGTCTCCATCATCAGCGCGGTCGATTACTTCGCCGCTTTCTGGAACAAGGTAAACCGCGCCAGCGAGGCACGGCGCGTGGATCGCTCGCTGCTGTTGAGTCGCAAGAAGACGGCGTAGCCGCCGCATGGCTTTGGCTGGTTAACGGATCGCAGACGCAACTTCACAGGCGGAATCGGGGTCTGACTGCAATGCGATTGGTATCAGCTACAGTCGTCATCCCATCCCCGGAGACTTCCTCTTGTCGCAGCGCGCCGTTCCTTCCCTCGTCTTTCTTGTAGCATTCGGCTTGTTTGCGGCTTCGTCCTTGGCGCAGGAAAATGGCGTACTGGGTTATTGGCGTTCACCGGGCGGTTCCGTGCTGCACATTGCGCACTGTGGTAGCGAAGTGTGTGCCAACGTGGTCGCGATTTCCAAGTCGGCACCGGCAACGATCGACGGCAACAATCCGGACAAGTCGCTGCGGACGCGCCCGATCTGCAACCTGCAGATCGGCAGTGGATTCAAGCTGCAGGATGCGACCCACGCCGAAGACGGCAAGATCTACGACCCGGAAAACGGCAAGACCTACAAGGGCTCCATGAGTGCGGAAGGTGACACGCTGAACCTGCGGGGCTACATCGGCTTCAAGGCGTTTGGCCGGAGTGAAACCTGGACGCGCACGGACGCGTCCAAGACAACTTGCAGATAGCTTTGCTTCTATGGGGAGTGCTGTCACGCACGTACCAATGAAGTAACATGAAACCTTCCGTCGGAGGTCTCCTCATGTCTTCTGCAGCGTCCGCGCCAAATCGCTTGAGCTTCATCGCACCGGCGATCGTGCAGTCAGAGATCCGCGCCATGAGCGTGGAGTGCGACCGCGTGGGCGGCATCAACTTGGCACAGGGTATCTGCGATACGGAAGTGCCGGCACAGGTTGCCGCCGGTGCGATCCAGGCCGTGGAAGACGGGCACAACATTTACACCCGGCTGGACGGTATCGCACCTCTGCGCGAGGCCATTGCGGACAAGCTGCAGACCTACAACGAGATTGCGGCAGACCCCACGTCCGAGGTGCTGGTGACGAACGGTGCGACCGGCGCGCTGTACGCGACGCTGCTGGCTTTGCTGAATCCGGGCGACGAAGTGATCGTGTTCGAGCCGTTGTATGGCTATCACGTCAGTACGTTACTTTCTCTCAGGATCGTCCCGGTTGTCGTTCCGCTGGTCGCGCCGGAGTGGCAGTTGGACGTGGATGCGCTGCGCCCTGTGCTGACGGAAAAAACACGCGCCGTCATCGTGAACACCCCGTCGAACCCAAGCGGCAAGCTGTTTTCTCGCACGGAACTGGAAGCCATTGCAAACATTGCCATCGAGCGCGATTTGCTGGTAATCACGGATGAAATCTACGAGTACTTCATCTACGACGGCCGCAAGCATGTAAGTATGGCGACGCTGCCGGGCATGCGCGACCGCACCGTAACGATCGGCGGACTTTCCAAGACCTTCAGCATTACGGGTTGGCGCGTAGGCTATCTCACGGCACCGGCAGCGTGGGTGCCGTCCATCGGGTATTTTCACGATCTGGTCTATATCTGCAGCCCGTCCGCGTCGCAGTATGGCGCTCTGGCCGGGATGCGGCAGCTCGCGTCGTCTGCGTTTTATACCGATCTGGCGTCGAGCCACCAGGCCAAGCGCGATCAGCTTTGCGCGGCACTTACCGCAGCGGGATTCACCGCGCCGAAGCCGGACGGCGCATACTACGTGCTTGCGGATGCGTCGCATGTGTCCGGCACTACGGCGTCGCAGCGCGCCAGAGCCCTGTTGCATGCGACGGGCGTTGCATCGGTCGCGGGGTCGGCGTTCTTTCTGGGTGGCCGCGGTGAAACCATGCTGCGCTTTTGCTTCGGCAAACGGCAGGGCGATCTGGACCGGGCGTGTACAGCGCTTCGCCACTACCGTTCCGTAGGTGTTTAAGGGTGTCCTTTACGTGAAGCGGAAAACGTAGTTGCGGGCTGCCTCCGGCGAATGCTTGCTATTTTAGTGTTGCTTGCGAACCACGCCCTATTTGCGTTGAAACGCTCACGCTTCTTCGTTTGTAAATGATCTACTGTGCAATTTTCAGCAGGGCCTCGTAGTCGGTGATCTGCTGCAGGGTAAAGGCGTGCATGTCTTCGCCGCGTTGCTGTGCCTTGTACCAGTTCACCAGCCATTCCAGGGTGGTGTCGATGCGCAGGGAAGGGTGCCAGCCGAGTTCGGCGCGAGCTTTGCTGGCGTCGAGCTTCAGGTAACCGGCTTCGTGGGCGCCGGGATCGGGGTCGAGAGTCCATTTGGCGCCGTCGCCCCACACCTGCACCATCTTTTCGGCGATGCGGCCCACTGGCCAGGCGTCGTCGTCTGCCGGGCCAAAATTCCAGGCGGCGGCACAGGCGGCATTGCCCTTGAAGATCTCTTCGGCGATGCGCATGTAGCCCCAGACGGGCTCAAGCACGTGCTGCCAAGGGCGAATGCTGTTGGGCCGGCGAATGTGGACATCGTCGCCGCGCAGGAAGCCGCGCACGAGGTCGGGGATGAGGCGATCGTCGGACCAGTCGCCTCCGCCGATCACGTTACCTGCGCGTCCCGTGGCAATGCCGCAGCGATGTTCGCTAAACTTTGCAACATTGAAGAACGACTGACGATAGGCGCTCGTGACCAGTTCCGCGCATGCCTTGGAGGAGGAGTAGGGATCGTAGCCGCCCAGTGGTTCGTTCTCGCGGTAGCCCCAGTGCCATTCCTTGTTTTCGTAGC
>CBAAAH010000274.1:0-4202 GCA_964658865.1 uncultured Granulicella sp. | reverse complement strand
GGATCGATCTTTTCCTGGTCAACGGCACGCGACTTGAGGGTTTCCCCAAGGGACAGGAGCCAATCTCACGCTTGTTTAAAAACAACCGCGACGGCACCTTTACCGACATCACCGCAAACAGCGGCATCACACGTTCCGGCTGGGGCCAGGGCTGCTGCGTCGGCGACTACGACAACGATGGCTTGGACGACTTATTCGTCAGTTACTACGGCCAGAACGCGCTGTATAAAAATCACGGCAATGGTAAGTTCACCGATGTTACCGCCAAGGCCGGACTTACCCAGAAAACCACGCGTTGGAACAGCGGTTGCGCGTTTCTGGATTATGATCGCGACGGGCATCTCGACCTGTTCGTCGCAAATTACATCGACTTCGACTTAAAGACAGCTCCATTGCCCGAGGCTGCGGGTTGCGCCTACAAGGGCATCCAGGTCGCGTGCGGTCCACCAGGCCTGAATGGTGGCAAGAACCTGCTTTATCGCAACAACGGCGACGGCACCTTTACCGACGTGAGTGAAAAGTCCGGCATGACCGATACCATCGGCACCTATGCCTTGAGTGTGACGGTAGCCGACCTGGACAACGACGGCTGGCCCGATATTTATGTTGCGAACGACTCCACTGCCGCGACGTTTTATCGCAACCAGAAGAACGGCACCTTCAAGGACGAGGCGATCGAGAGCGGCATCGCCTATTCCCCCGACGGCAAACCGCAGGCCGGCATGGGCGTCAGCGTGGGCGACTACAACCGCGACGGCCTGCTGGATATCGTGAAAACGAACTTCGCCGGCGACACGGACTCGCTGTACCAGAACCTGGGCGACGGCAACTTTGAAGACCACACGTACCTGAGCGGTTTGGGCGTAAATACACGCTTTCTTGGCTGGGGCGTCGGCTTTTTCGACCCCGACAACGACGGCTGGCTCGATCTCTTTATGTCGAACGGCCATGTGTACCCGGAGGTCGATGGAACGCAGATCGACTCGCCCTATGCCGAACATAAATACCTCTACCGCAACCTGCGCGACGGTCAGTTTGAAGAGGTAACGTCACTCGCCGGCAGCGGCATCACCGCGAGCGTGCCGGCGCGCGGCTGTGCCTTTGGCGACTATGACAACGACGGCGATATGGATATCGTGGTGAACTGCGTCAACGCCCCGCCACAGTTACTGCGATGCGATCGCACCAATACCAACACCTTTGTAAAAATAAGGTTGGTTGGAACGAAAAGTAATCGCAGCGGCATCGGCGCGCGACTGATCGTAACGGCACAAAACGACCCTGCGGCGAAGCAGCCGTTGCGGCAGGTTGAGGAGGTGCGCAGCGGTGGAAGCTATTACTCGCAAAACGATCCGCGCGTTCACTTCGGCCTTGGTTCCGCGACAGCCGCAGACGTGGAAATTCAATGGCCTTCCGGCACGAGAGATGCCCTGAAGAATTTAGCCGCGGGTAATTTGTATGTCGTGCAGGAGGGCGGAAAACTGATTCGCACCGTCGCGATGTCCGGCAAGAAAACTTAGATCTGTCACGCGATGCACCAGGCAGCCGGACAGCGTAGTGAAGCCGACGGCATTCACTGGCTGGATTGCCGTCAAAGAGGATAGAACGATCGATGTCGACCATCCTTGCCGTTTCGCTCAGTCCGCGTCACGGCTTCAGCAAGGTGCCGCAGTCATCCATCCGCTTGCTGACGGGCCTGGGCGTCGAGGGTGATGCCCATTGCGGCGCAACGGTGCAGCACGTCTACCTGAAACGAAAGAACGCCACTGCGCCGAACCGCATGCAGGTGCATCTTCTGCAGTCGGAGCTGTTTTGCGACTTGCTGTCTGCGGGGCAGCCGCTTGCTCCCGGCCAACTGGGCGAAAATGTCACCACCGCAGGCATCGACCTGTTGCGCCTGCCTCTCGGCACGTGTCTGCGCCTTGGCGCTGAGGCCGTGGTGGAACTGACCGGCCTGCGCACGCCCTGCAGGCAGATTGAGGCCTTTCAGCCCGGGCTGCTGAAAGAGCTTTTGGATGGCAATGCACCGCCGAAACGGCGGGGCAAGGCTGGGGTAATGGCCATCGTCCTGCGGGGTGGCATCTGTCATCCGGGCGATCCGATCCGCGCGATCTTGCCCGGCGGCCCACATCTCCCCCTGAACCAGATGTAGCAAGGCTGCTGAGATAGCTACCTTAACGGACAGAGCAGCGATTCGCCGGGAATTTCAAAGGCGTCAGCATGGAGCCAACCTGCAGTAAATGCAGACGAGGCCGGAATCTCCGGCCTCGTCTGGTAAATCCTTGCAGTGTGTCGTTTTATACGTTCGCTTCGACCGGTTGTTCGGCTGCGGTTGCTGCTTCGGATTCCGCCTTGGCTGCTGCTGCGGCGGCCTGTTTCGCTGCGGCTGCCTTCATGTCGGCAACGTTGCCGCCGAGCTCCGCCGCCATCTTCTCGGTGGAGAAAGCCTCGATCATATCGCCGGCGCGGATGTCGCGCTGACCCAGATCGATACCGCACTCCATGCCGGTGCGTACTTCGCTCGCATCGTCCTTGTTGCGCTTCAGGTTCTGGATCTTGCCCTTCCAGACCTCGGCTCCGTCGCGCATCAGGCGAACCTGTGCGTTGCGCTTGATTTCGCCGTCGCGGACCACGCAGCCGGCAATCTGCCCGACCTTGGTGATCTTGAAGACCTGCAATACTTCGGCGCGTCCAAGATAATTCTCCTGGAAGACCGGTTCCAGCAGGCCAAGCATCGCCTTAGTCATCTCGTCCTGCAGCTCGTAAATTATCGAGTGCAAGCGGATTTCCACATTGTCCTGGTCGGCAAGTTCCTGCGCCTTGCGCTCAGGCCGCACGTTGAACCCGATAATGATGGCGTTCGACGCCGCTGCCAGCAGCACATCGCTTTCGGTAATGGCACCCACGCCGCTGTGCAGCACGCGAAGGCGAACCTTCTCGGTCGACATGCGGTGCAGACTGTCTTCCAGCACCTGGACCGAACCCTGAACATCGCCCTTGAGTATGATGTTGAGGTCCTTGACGCCGGCCGTGCGAATTTGCTCGGCGAGGCCTTCCAGTGAAACGCGGCTCGACTTGGCAAGGGCCGCTTCGCGCTCCTTGAGCTTGCGGTACTGCGCAATACCCTTCGCCTTATCGCGGTCGGCCATCACAATGAACGTATCGCCCGCATCCGGGATCGATTCCAGACCCAGAATCTCCACTGGCGTCGATGGACCCGCCGACTCGATCGGACGTCCACGGTCGTCGAACATGGCGCGGATCTTACCGAAGGTATTGCCCACGATGTAGCTGTCGCCTGTACGCAAGGTACCGTTCTGCACCAGGATCGATGCCACCGCACCGCGACCCCGGTCGAGCTTGGCTTCAATAACGGTGCCGACGGCCGGACGCTCCGGGATGGCCTTCTGTGCATTCGTATCGGCGACGAGGCAAATCATTTCCTCTAGGCCGTCCAAGTTGATGCGCTGCTTCGCCGAAACCTCGACGAATTCCACGTCACCGCCCCACCCGACGAGCTGCAGACCGCGCTCGGCAAGCTGCTGCTTGACCTTGGCGGAGTCCGCGCCCGGCTTGTCGATCTTGTTGATCGCCACAATGATCGGCACCTTCGCCGCCTTGGCATGGTCGATGGCCTCGATCGTCTGCGGCATCACACCGTCGTCCGCCGCAACCACGATCACGACGATATCCGTGACCTTGGCACCGCGCGCACGCATACGGGTAAACGCCTCGTGACCCGGCGTGTCAAGGAAGACGATCTCGCGTCCGTAGGCCGGAGAATCCGGCTTGTTGACGTGAACCTTGTACGCACCGATGTGCTGCGTGATCCCGCCGGCCTCGCCACTGGCGACGTCGGTGGAACGGATCGCGTCGAGCAGCGACGTTTTACCGTGGTCGACATGACCCATGACTGTGACGACGGGCGGACGAATGACCTCGACCATCCCGGTCGTGTCTTCCAGCAGACCCTCGATCGCCTCGTTCTCCAACTGCTCTTCCACGGTCTGAATCTGGGCGTCCGCGCCAAAGCTGGCGGCGACGGCCTTCACGAGTTCGTTGTCGAGTGATTGGTTTACGGTCACGAACACGCCACGCATCAGCAGGGTGGCAATCAAGTCCTTGCCGCGCAGGTCTAGCTTTTCGGCCAGATCCTTCACGGAAATGCCTTCCGTCACCGTGATGGTGCGGCTGATCGGCAC
>CBAAAH010000273.1:0-4208 GCA_964658865.1 uncultured Granulicella sp. | reverse complement strand
CTGCTGCGAGACGGCCGTTACACCCTCATGATGGAAACCAGCGGCGAGCGTCCCCTGGGTGATGTACCCACCGCCGTGCACAAGATCGTCGACGTGAAATGCCCCGGCGCGGGTGAAGCCGCCGGCTCGTTCCGCATGTCGAACCTCGACTGCCTCACCCCGCGCGACGAGGTGAAATTCGTCCTGCGCGACCGCCGCGATTACGAGTTCGCCCGCGACTTCATCCGCGAACACCTCGCCCACCGACACCTTGCCGCAATTCTGCTTTCGCCCGCGTTCCTGCAGTCGCCGTCGCCCCTGCGCATCGCCGACAACATGGAACTCGACGCCCGCGACCTGGTCGGCTGGATGCTCGAAGATACCCTGCCCGCCCGCCTGAGCCTGCAAATCCACAAGTTCATCTGGGAACCGCAGAAAAAGGGCGTGTAACGCTCCATGTGGGTGCGCCATGTCTCGTGTTTAAGGCATGGGTTTTCTGCCGATCGAGTCTGGCAACGTAGCATGTGCCTATGCGTGCAATTCTGTCCGGCCTTGTTCTCAGCGTGTTCCTCGCCGTCGCAGCACCGGCTCAAACGAAACCTATCCCGGTCAAGGTTGTCGTGGTCACCATGTTCGAGATTGGTGCCGACACTGGCGACGCGCCCGGCGAGTTCCAGCGCTGGGCCGAGGGGGAGCACCTGACGAAGCGATTTCCCTTGCCCAGCGCCTACCACGACGCCCTCATGAACGACGACGGCGTGCTCGGCATCGTCACCGGCATGGGCACCATTCGCGCGGCGGCGACCATCATGGCGCTCGGCAGCGATCCGCGCTTCGATTTCAGCCATGCCTACTGGATCGTTGCGGGCATCGCCGGGGGCAATCCGAACCAGACTTCCCTGGGGTCGGCGGTGTGGGCCAACTGGGTCATCGACGGCGACCTGGCGCATGAGATCGACGCGCGCGAGATTCCGCCGACGTGGTCCACCGGTTACGTGCCCCTGCGCAAGTCCACACCCTACGAGCAGCCACGGACGGAAGACAACGGCATGGTCTTCCATCTCGACGAACCGCTCGTTACCTGGGCGTACACGCTGACTAACGCCATATCTCTGCCGGACAACGACAACCTGCGCGCCGGCCGAATGCGCTTCTCTCCGGATGCGTCGCACCGGCCGCCGCACGTGCAGCGCGGCGACACCATCAGCAGCAGTACCTTCTTCCATGGCAAGTTGTTGAGCGGGTGGGCAACCGACTGGGTTAAGTACCAGACCGGCGGCGCGGGCACTTACGTAACCACCGGGATGGAAGACACCGGTACCCTGCAGTCGCTCACCTGGTTGGCAAAGGCCGGCAGGGTCGATCTGCACCGCGTGCTCGTCCTGCGCACGGTCAGCAACTACGACCAGCAGCGCACGGGTATCACCGCGACGGAGAGCCTGGCGGAAACCAAGATCCGCACCTACTCCGCATTTCTGCCGGCGATCGACACCGCGTACCGGGTGGGCGATTGCGTGGTGCGTGAACTGGTGCGCAACTGGCCGCGGTATCGCGATAGCCCGCCGAAGTAGCCACCGCGGCTTCGGTTCCGTGCGCCCGGTACAGCCACAAGTCGCTCCCCGGCGTCCAACAGCATCGACGAAAGGAAACACCCATGGCAGAACGCGACGAAGACGACTACGTAACGGTGGCAAGCTATAGCGAAATCGGTGAGGCATCGCTCGCACAGTCTGTGCTCGACGGCTCCGGCATCGACAGTTTCATGAGCGGCGAAGAGGCCAACATCCTGATGCCGATGAGCGGTGCCCGTCTGCAAGTGCGCCTTGCCGATCTGGAAACCGCACGCGAGCTGCTCAATACCATTCCTGCCGGCGGCCTGCAGGATAGCGAAACCACGACCGGCCCCAACACGCCGCACGGCGCATCGCTGGCCGATAACGGGGACGACCTGTAGCGATGACCGAAATCCGTGAAAAAGCGGTCGTCTGCCTCTCCGGCGGCATGGATTCCACGGTCTGCGCGACCCTTGCGGCGCGTGACTTTGACGCGTATGCCCTGCACTTCTCCTACGGGCAGCGCACGGAATCCCGTGAGTTGCGGTCGTCGCGACAGGTTGCGGAAATGCTCGGATTCCAGCAGTTTCTGCCGCTGCGCATAGACCTGTTCCGCTTGATTGGCGGCTCTGCCCTGACGGACACAAGTATCCCGGTGCCGAACGCGTCGACGGTGGAAACCGGGGAAATCCCCGTGACCTACGTGCCTTTCCGCAACGCGCATTTCCTCTCTGCCGCCGTCAGTTGGGCAGAGGTTCTGGGTGCCGGGACCATCTTCCTGGGTGCCGTCGAGCAGGATAGTTCCGGTTATCCCGACTGCCGTCCAGCGTACTACGACGCCTTCAACGCGCTCATTCAACAGGGCACCAAAGAGGGTGGCATTCGCATCACGACGCCGCTCATCCACCTGCGCAAGAGCGAAATCGTGCGTCTCGGTGTTGAACTTGGTGCACCATTCCATGTAAGTTGGTCATGCTATTCCGGCGAGGACCTCGCCTGCGGTGTGTGCGACAGTTGCGTCCTTCGACTGCGCGCCTTCCAGCAGGCCGGCATCGACGATCCCATCCCGTATCGCACCCGCGTTGTTGCGGCCGACCGGGGTTAAACGCGACTCGCCGGTGAAGTTTGCGTTCTAATCAGCAGTACCAACGGGCCGGCAAGTGCCGCCAGGAGCGACAGGAACCTTGACTATGAAAAAGATCTCTCTCAGCATGGCTGCGCTGGTGCTTGCACCGGTGCTCACCCTTTCGGTCGTCGCAACGGCCGTCGTCGCTCCGATGTCTGCCACCGCCCAGGCAGCCGCCGCTCCCGCCACTATTCACGGCACGATTATGAACGCCGCGGGCCAGCCGGTGAAGGAAGGCACGGTCAAGCTGACCACCGACCGCTCCACCAACGAGGATGCGAAGCGCAAGTACGAGTACACCTTTCCCGTCGGACCGGATGGTACGTACAAGGGCGATGGCATTAAGCCCGGCGATTATGTCCTCTTCTACCAGGTGAACGATAAAACCGTGGATTACATGGATCACGTCCTCCTGAAGGCTGGCGACAACGCCACGCAGAACGACGACATGAGCCGCGAAGAGTACCTGAAGGCCATGACGCCGGAGCAGCGGAAGCAGATCGAGGAGTTCAAGAAAAAGAACGCCGAGGCGGTAAACGCCAACAAGGCGGTCGGTAACCTGAATGCGCTGCTAACCAAGGCGCGCGATGAGGAAAAGGCGAACAACTTCGATGCTGCCATCGCCGACATGACACAGGCCACCACGCAGAAGCCGGACGAGTCGATCCTGTGGCTGGAACTGGGCAATGCCCAGATTGGTGCGGCCGGCGCGGAAAAGGACGCCGCCAAGAAAGCGTCTGAACTGAATGACGCGGCGGCCAGCTACCAGAAGGCAGTCGATACCAACGCCGCCAGCAAGAAGCCGAATGCCGCGTTTGCGGGTGCCGCGTATAACGGCGAAGGCCAGGCCTACGGCAAGGCGAACAAGCCGAAGGAAGCCAGCGATGCTTATGACAAGGCCGCGCAGGCGGAACCCGCCAAGGCCGGTATGTACTACTTCAACGAGGCCGTTACGGCGCAGAACGCGGGTTCGGGCGACGCCGCCGTGGCCGCTGCGGATAAGGCGATCGCCGCCGACCCGACGAAAGCGGAAGCGTATTACATCAAGGGCCAGGCACTGATCGCCAAGAGCACGGTCGACAGCAAGTCCGGCAAGATCATTCCGCCTCCGGGCTGCGTCGAGGCCTACTCCAAGTACCTGGAGTTGGCGCCGACCGGTCGCTTCGCTCCCGACGTGAAGGCGATCATGGCGGGCTTCGACGAGAAGGTTGTAAACAGCTACAAGGCCGGCAAGAAGCGCTAATCGGGCCTCCCGTGTCTCGCTTGCAAGACACGGGTTCTTTTCAAAGCCGATACGAGCCAGCCCCGGAGCAGCCGCTCCGGGGCTTGCTCTTGAATCGCAAGCCGGTGCCGCACCTTCCCCGCCACGTTTGTCGTCTAATCGTTATGACCGCAGTGCATCGCGGCTCTGGAGATCGATTTATGCTGCAACAAGGCTTTCAACAACGCTATCCCGTGACCCTGGAAGGCGCGCGCGAGAACACTGCTTCGCTGCTTGCCAAGGTGCTGGGCATTACCGCTCTCGGCTTTCTGCTGACGGCCGTCGGCGT
>CBAAAH010000272.1:0-4231 GCA_964658865.1 uncultured Granulicella sp. | reverse complement strand
GTAAGCGTTACCGAGGTCGGCAGGTGTGGCTCGTACGCGACCTGGTAGCGCGTCAGCAGGTTGCCGGAAAGAAAGCCGGCACCTACCAGCAGTGCGGCCAGCGCGGGTGCGTGCCGCAGAGAGTGCCACGTGCTCACCATCAGGTTCCACGTGCGGTCCGCCACGCCGATTTGCGGCGTCTCGTCCAGCGCATCGTCCAGATGCATGCGTGCGCGTGCCAGCAGATTGGGCGACACCTCAGGCAGCCTGTCCACCATCATGGCACCGGTGAAGGCAAGTACCGCATTGCGTTCCGCTACACATTCTGTGCAGCCGTGCAGGTGCAGTTCCAGGCCGGCCTGCTGCTCGTCGTCGAGCTCGCCATAGGTCTGCAGTGTGACGTGTTGTTTTGCTTCCTCGCAGTTCATCGCGGATTCCTTTTGCCTAGCCTCGTTGAGTGGTAGAGCGGGTGGTGCATCCGCCGTCGAATCTGTGTTCGCCGTGCGGTCCGTGCAAAACTTTTCATCAAACGTCTTAAACTTTGCTGCGTTATGCGTCCGCCAGGTGTGCACGCAGCTTCTTGGTCGCGCGAAACAGTGTGTTTTTGGCGGTTTCTTCGGTCGTCTGCAACATCTCGCCGATGGCGCGCAACTTCAATCCCTGGTAGTGCTTCAGTTCGAAGACCATGCGCTCGCGCGGCGTCAACGTGCCCAACGCCTCCTGAATGCGCATGTGCAGCACGTGGCGATCCAGCTCCGCCGCGGGGTTGGCACCGGCGCGGCCGTCGGAGACGTTGCTCATCAAATCCATCACGTCGCCGCTGGCGTCGGTTACGGTCGATGGGTCCTCGCGGCGGCTCTTGCGGCGGCGCAGCGCGTCCAGGCAAAGATTCGTGACAATGCGATAAAGCCAAGTGTAAAACGAGCACTCAAACCGAAAATTCGACAGGTGGCGGTAGGCCTTCAAAAAGGCTTCCTGGTGCACATCCTGCGCGTCCTGTTCGTTGCCCAGCAGGTGTAGCGCCAGCCGAAGCACGGCACTGTCGTAGCGTCGCACCAAAGCGTCGAAACTCTCGCGGCGGCCACGCTGTGCCTCGCGAATCAGCTCGTCGTCTTCAAGACGTTGCTGCGCTCGCGCTTCCATCTGCGCGGGTGTCAGTGCTGCGCGTCCTGTCCGGCCTGCCGCTGCCTTCGCCATCCCCGGCGATTCTACCTTGACTGCGCCACCAAGCGCGCCACTTGCGCCGATTCCCGCCCCACCAAAACCAAATGCCTGCGTTCCCATGCCGTGTCCTGACCCCGGAGCCAGATGTGTGAAGCCTGTTGCAATAGACCGGCCAAACAAAAAAACGTTAGTGATGACAGGCTGGCGCATCTTTGCTGAAACGATAAAATCAACCCTCCATGGTTCTTTCGCGCGCTCCCCAATCTTCGATGTCCGTCCTTCGCCCACTCCGGTGTACTGCTTGACCACGGCCGGCAACCGCATCGTAGGCATTGACTTCGGCACGACCAACAGCTCTGTCGCCTACGCGGACGAGCAAGGCGTGTCGCTGGTCCGGTTTCCCGCCGCCTCGGGCCGCTCCGCTTCCTCGCGCTCACTGCTGTACCTGCAACAGCAGACAGGCCCGGCAACGGCACAAAAAGTATCCGTCTGGACCGGAGGAACGGCCGTCGCGGCATATCTTTCCGCCTACGATTCCGGCGAAAGTGTGCGAGGGCGGCTGGTGCAGTCGCTCAAGAGCTACCTGTCCGCGCGCGACCTGACGAGCACGGAAATCTTCGGTCGGCCGCACCGCTTTGAAGACCTGGTAAGCCGCATGCTGCTGGACCTGCGCCAGCGCGCCAGCGAGGAACTCGGCTTTGAGGTAACGCGCGCCCTGGTCGGCCGGCCTGTCGTCTTCGTCGGCGCGGAGACCGAGGCAGACAACGACTTTGCCGTCGGTCGGCTGCACGGTGCGTTTCTGCAGGCCGGCTTTACCGACGTCTCGTTCGCGATGGAACCGGTTGCTGCGGCGTATGCGTACACGGGCAATCTACACGCGGAGGAGACGGTGCTGATTGGCGATTTCGGCGGCGGCACGACGGACTTCGCGCTGCTGCGCGTCGGTCCTGCCGTGCAGCAGAGGGGCAGTCGACAGGTGATCGCCAGCACCGGTGTGGGCCTTGCCGGCGACTCGTTCGACGCGCGCATCGTGCGCCGGCTGGTATCTCCCGCGCTTGGGTCGGAATCGTCGGCGCGCTCCGTCGGCAAGGTGCTGCCTGCGCTGCCGGCATGGGTCTATGCGCGGCTGGAACGGTGGCACACGTTGTCGTTTCTGCGTACCCACAGCGTGCGCGAAATGCTGCGCACGACCGAGAAGCGCGCACTGGAGCCGGAGAAGATCGCCGCGCTGCGCGCCGTCGTGGAGCAGGATTTGGGCTACCAGATGCACAGCGCCGTGCAGCGACTGAAGGCGGAACTGACTGCAAACGAAGTCGCAACGTTTCGGTTTGAAACCGACGTCGTCACGCTCAAGGCAGAGGTGTCGCGCGCGGAGTTCGAGGGCTGGATTGAGCCGGACCTCGACCGCATGCGGCAGGCACTGGACGACCTGCTACGGAAGAGCGGTACGGACGCCGCGACCGTCGATCGCGTCTTTCTCACTGGCGGAACCTCGCTGGTTCCGGCCGTGCGTCGGCTGTTCACCGAGCGGTTTGGCGAAGGGCGCGTCACCAGCGGCGACGCGTTTACCTCCGTCGCCTACGGCCTGGCGTTAATGGCAAACGCGAAAGGCTCCCGGTAAGCAGCAGCCGTGCTAAAGCTGCAGCGTTTTCAGCCACGCGCGAAACGCCGGGCCAAGGTCGTCGCGCTTCAAGGCAAACTCCACGTTCGCCTTCAGGAAACCGAGCTTGTCTCCCGCGTCGTGGCGGGTGCCCTCGTAGGTAAATCCGTAGACTTTTTCCGTCGCGAGCAGTGCCTTGATGCCGTCGGTCAATTGCAGTTCGCCGCCGGCACCGGGCTTCAACTGCTCCAGGCAGCGGAAGATGCCGGGTGTCAGGATGTAGCGGCCGATGATCGCGTTCTGGCTTGGAGCTTCGCTCGGCTTGGGTTTTTCTACCAGGTCATAGACTTCGCATAGCCGCGGATCGTCTGTAACCGACTTTCCGGCGAGGCAGCCATACGCCTGAATCGCGTCGCCTTCCACCACTTCGCTGCCCAGAATCGACGTACCCATTGTGGCAAACGCATCGGCCATCTGCTTCATGCAGGGAACCGCCGCGTCCACGATATCGTCCGGCAGAATGACCGCGAACGGTTCGTCGCCGACAAGCTCCTTCGCCATCAGTACAGCATGCCCCAGGCCCAGCGCTTCCGGCTGCCGCACGTAAGTGATACGCGCCAGCTTCGACAGGTTCTTCGCCGTTTCCAGAAGTGCCGTTTTACCACGCCGTTCCAACGACATCTCCAGTTCGGGCGAGCGGTCGAAGTGGTCTTCCATCGTCGTCTTGCCGCGACCGGTTACGATGATGATCTCGGTGCAGCCGGCGGCAACGGCTTCTTCCACGCCATACTGGATGAGCGGCTTGTCGACAAGCGGCAGCATCTCCTTGGGAGTGGACTTGGTCGCCGGTAAAAAACGGGTACCCAGACCCGCGGCGGGAAACACTGCTTTTCGAACTGGCTTGATCACGAGGAGACCTTCGAGGAGCGGAGTGGTGCGGAACGACCGAAGCCCCATGCTATCAAACCCCCACGGCACAGCTATAGCACGGGGGTGTCGTTTCCCAGCATGGCACGCCGAATGATCTTGATTGGGACAGGCCCCTGCAGCATGAACTGGTCGTGAAAGCCGCCCAGCGTAAAAGCCGCACCCTGTTTCGCGCGCACGTCTTCGCGCAGTTTCAGAATTTCAAGCTTGCCCAGTGTGTAATACAGATATGTTGCGTCCGCGGTGCCGCGGCGCGTTTCCACCTTGGCGATTGCGGGCGACTGGTAGCCTTCTTTCACGAAAAAATCTTCCGCCTGGTCGGTCGTCCAACCTGCGGTGTGCATCTTGATGCCGACGGTAAAGCGCGCATTGCGCAGCAACGCATCCTGTAACTGGCCCAGCCGGATCAGCTTTGCCGTGCGGTCGTCGGTGTTCGGCGGCAGGTAGCCTTCGTCCAGCATCATCTGTTCGCAGTAGTGCGCCCAGCCTTCGATGTTGGTATTGGCACCGACCAACTTGCGCACCTTCGACGGAAACTTGTCTTGCCACAAAAACTGCGTA
>CBAAAH010000271.1:0-4246 GCA_964658865.1 uncultured Granulicella sp. | reverse complement strand
TCCGAGTCGCTGCCGCAACTCTCGGGAGATATTGCGCGAGCAATGGAGGATGGCCACAAGAGTCATTACTTGAGAACCAGGTTTCAGCACAAGAAAGAAAGGCTCAATCAGCCAGAACCGCACACTGTAATGCGTAATGTCCCGTCGATGAACGGCAAGACCGGGAAACAAGGACAGTAGAACGATAGACTCTTCCAGATTTCGTGTGAATCGCTCACCGATCGGGCTTTCATCGCCGTAGAAGTCCAGGATTTCGTCCCGGTCGAATGCGGCTTGCCGAGCAACATCGATACGCATCAGGCTGCGTGTTGCTGACGGCGAGCCCTTAGATCGTTCAGGAACTGCTCTGAGGAAATAACCCGACCAGCTTCTGCGTCCGCAAGTCCTTGACTGATACTCTCGTCAGCGTAGGCCAGCCGATCGCTCTCCACCTTGACGGGGAACATAGCACTTGCAAGCATTGTGATGGCAACATGCACCGCTTTCTCCGACGATTCAAAACTCCCACCACGCATGATTTCGCCAAGCAGCTTCTCGTCTTCTGCATTGATCGTTACAGTCATCGGCAGATCCTCCACCTGAACAAAATCATAACGGATGGTAACGCAGCAACAGTTCCGCTCTTTTGTCGAGAACTTCGCCTTACTTCAGCAACATACTCACGATGCTTGCGCTCATCAGGTTGGCCATCGTGCCGGCCAGCATCGCTCGCAGGCCCAGCCGCGCCAGTTCGTTGCGCCGATTCGGAATCAGCGCGCCGATGCCGCCAATCTGCATGCCGACGGAACCCAGATTCGCAAAGCCGCACAGCGCGAATGTCGCAATGGCAAGAGTTCGCGTGCTGATCGCGCCGGCCTTGGCCAGCGTGCCAAGTTGCGTGTAGGCGATGAACTCGTTCAGCACCGCGCGCGTGCCGATCAGGTTGCCGACGATGGGCGCATCGTGCCACGGGATGCCGATCATCCACGCCACCGGCGCGCAGAAAAACCCGAGAATCGCATTGAGCGAAGACGGAAAACTCACGTTGCGACCGCCCACCGTGTGCACGCCCACCGTGTTGTGAATGCCTGAAAGAATGCCGTTCAACAGGCCGACCAGGGCCAGAAAGCTGATGAGCATGATGGCCACATTGAACGCCAGTTGGCCGCCGTCGATGGTACCGCGTGCAATCGCGCCCAGCAGGTTCTCGTTGCCGTGCTCTTCTTCCATCGTCATGTGCACGGTGCCCATCGTCTCCGGGATTTCCGTCTCGGGCACCAGCATTTTCGCGATCAGGATCGTTCCCGGCGCGGTCATGATGACGGCGCTCAGCAGATCCTGCGCGCGGATGCCGAACGAAATGTATGCCGCCATAATGCCGCCCGACACGTGTGCCATGCCGCTGGTCATGATCGTCATCAGTTCCGACCGCGTGGCGTTATTCAGGAACGGCCGAATCGTTAGCGGGGCCTCGGTCTGGCCCATGAAAATCGATGCCGCAACGTTGGTACTCTCGGCCCCGCTTGTGCCCATCGTCCGCTGCATCAGCCACGCCATCCAGCGAATCACGCGCTGCATCAGGCCGATGTGATAGAGCACCGCAAACAGCGCGCTCACGAAGATGATTGTCGGCAGCACCGCGAACGCCAGCACCTGCAGCGGGCTGCGCGGATCACCCATCTTTCCGAACACAAACGCGCTGCCGTCGACCGAGTGCGCCAGCAACGACGTGATCCACCCGCTCACCACGCGCAGTACCGTTTGCCCTGCGGGAAACCGGATGACCAGCACCGCGAACAGCACCTGCAGCGACAGGCCCCACAGCACCGTGCGCCAGCGGATCGCACGCCGATTTGTCGACAACGCATACGCAACGCACAGCAACACGGCAATGCCGATCAGACCGGTAAAACGGGCCAACGCGTAGCCCTCCTCGCGGGGTGAAGTAGGTGGTTGCGGCCAGTGTACCGGAGCGGCTGCCCTCAGCGCCCATCGACGGGACAGCCAGGCCTACCTGATGTACACCTCTGGCTCAAAGGGTAGGCCGAAAGGCGCTCTGTTGCAGGCTCGATCCTCTTCGTCGGTGCAGCCGCTTTCTTCACTGCGACTTCCCTTTGAAGCAATGTCCGGCATTGCGGTCTCTCCAGAAATTGTGTCGATTATGCTTGGTCATGGCTACCTCAGCTCCTGGCAATGCAAAGAACGGCAATCGGTACATTCAGGTTGGCACGTTGCCAAGCAACCGTGCGTCCGGAGAAGCGGGTGAGCTTCTGGACCATGAGCCGGTTACCTGCTTTCTTGTGCTCAGTTTGCTGGCAATTGTGTTGCTACCGGCATTGGCGGTGGCAGTTTTTTTGTTGATGCGGATGCAGGTGCAGTGGTGGGTCTCTGCCTTCCTGGCCATTGCGGCAGTGATGATGCTTGGCTGGACTCTGCTGAGCAAAGTAAATGCACGCGAGAGATGGTTCGCCAGTGGGATTTTACTGCTGACGTTCGCAGCAGTCAGCCTGGTTTGTGGGTTTACAGCAGATATCAGTCCGGACGGCGCGACTTACCATACGGAAGCGGTGCTGGCCTTGGAGCACGGTGTGAATCCGGTCATCGACCGGTTCACAGGCCCCATGCAGATGTGGACGAATCACTATCCCAAACTGACGTGGTATTTTGCTGCCGCCGTGGCGAAGACGACGGGCAGATTCACCTTGGGTAAGAGCTACACCCTTCTGCTGGTTGTTAGCTGCTGGATCTACGCGTGGAGATGGCTTCGGCAGACGGGAGTAAGGCCTGGCGGGGCTCTGTGGATGGCGACTGCAATCGCGGCAAATCCAGTAGCCATGAGCCAGGCTGTTTCAATGTATTTAGACGGTGCCGTGGCGTCGCTGGTGACGATGGCCTTGCTGGCCTGCACCGCGATTGCGTTCGGCCGCGCGCGGAGATTGGACACTGCCGTTCTCGCGAGCGCCTCTGCGATGCTGATCGCCATCAAGTTCACGGGAACGGCGTACCTGGCCGTGATGCTCACCGCCACAAGCGTTTTTGTGCTGGGACGCGGGGGCGAGTGGAAGCAACGAACGAAGAAGCTGCGGCCGTTGGGCGCTGCCGCCGCCTGCGCGGTAGTGATCGGCTTGCTCGTGCTGGGGTTCAATCCCTACATCACGAACATCGAGCAAGGACACCACCCAATGTATCCACTGGCTGGGCCGGGCAAGATCGACATCATGGCGCACCACATCAGTCCCGACGTATTTACCGACGTGCGGCGTAACCGTGTGCAGAATCTCGCGACGTCTCTGTTGAGCCGTAGCCAGCCCAATCTGGAGGCACCAGTGTGGAAGGTGCCGTTCACCACCAGCCTGGGTGAGATCCGCTCGTTCGCCGCACCGGATGTTCACCTGGGTGGATGGGGTGTGTTCTTCAGCGGAGTCTTTCTCGTGAGCGTCACAATGTGGGTGTGGGGCCAAGCTTGGCGTCGAGTGCCTGAGGCGAGCTTTGCGGCAGGCGTCGCAATGCTGACGGTACTCGCCACCCCTTATGCGTGGTGGGCTCGGTTCGCGCCGCAACTGGCTCTGGTGCCTGTATTCCTTTTAGTGCCCTGGATGGCGAATCAGAACACCGGCACGCTGCGCCGTACCGGCAAACTTGCGACGGTGCTCTGCAGCCTGGTGGTGGTGGATGCAGCGATCAACGCTGGATGTGCGATGCTGGCCAGCGTGATCCCGACCATGCGGATGCATCGGGTTCTAACGCAGGCAGCAAGCGAATGTGGAAGTGGCACTTACCTGGCTTATCCGATGCCGGGAGCAATGCCGTATCACTACGAACCATTTTCTGGATATCGTGGAATCATCATCGAGAGCGCCGCCGAACGTATGCCTTTTCCTTCCAATGAAAAGGCTTATACGTTCGGCGTAAGTTGGGCTCCGGCGAAACTAATACGTGTTGGCGGCTGTCAGGCAACACCTTCCATGCGCTAACGAAAGACACCTGCGATTGAATATCGCAACAGAGCACTTCAACAGACCGGCGCGAAAGAGGCATGCGTTGCGCTGGCATAGCTGCTCTTCCGCCCCAGTGCCACGTCGCTCAAGCAGTGAGACGACTTATTCGCCGCCGTGGACCTGCAACTTACCCCCGAGCAACTCACCCTGCTGTCCAAAGCACGCGCGTCACTCCCGAGACATCGGAACCCGCCATGGCCGGAGCGCTTGCCGGCGAGGGCTGCCGCTCCACCCGGGAACCACAGGCGACAGGCCGGGCAGCGTTGCCG
>CBAAAH010000270.1:0-4267 GCA_964658865.1 uncultured Granulicella sp. | reverse complement strand
GCTTGGGAGCAGATGGAGCCGCTCGACCAGTACATGCTCGCACGTTGCGCGGAACTGGTGGACAAGTGCCGCGCAAGTTATGAGGAATTTGAATTTCACCGCGTCTATCACGCCCTGAACGAATTTTGTAACTCTGAGCTCAGTGCGTTTTACCTGGATGTTCTGAAAGATCGTCTCTACACCCTTGCGCCGAAGGATACGCGACGGCTTAGCGCACAAACCGCAATTTGGAAGATCACGGAAGCCCTCGTTCGCCTGATCGCACCGATTCTTAGCTTTACTGCCGACGAAGTCTGGGGCTATCTTCCAAATGTTGAAGGCCGAGAGAAAAGCGTCCACATCGCACAATTCGGCTCTAGCCTGCACACTCCTAACATCAACCAGGCGTTGCTCTTGAGCGAATGGAAAGAGCTTCTTACTGTTCGGAAAGATGTCTTGCTCGCCTTGGAAATGGAACGATCCGAAAAGCGCATCGGGAAGTCCTTGGAATCCTATGTCGTTATTTCCAGCAATCTTTCTACTCAGGGCAATGCATCTGGCGTGCTTAAAAAATACGAGCAACAACTAGCAGAGCTCTTTGGAGTTTCACTTGTGCACCTTTCCACGCCTACGCCGTGGGGGACAGGAACAACTCAGCCATATAGTGTCCAGGTCTTCTCACCTTTGGGGCAAAAGTGCGCACGCTGCTGGCGCTACACCGACAACGTTGGCGCGGAAGGGATGTATCCCGAAGTGTGTGCGCGCTGTGCCGATGCGCTGGAGCAGATAGGGTACCTGCCGACATCGGGCAACATCTCAGGAGAGGCCGCTTTATGAGCACACAGCCAATCCCTCCTGCTTACGCCGTGACTACTCCCCGCCGCGATGCGCGCCCTTATCTGCTGGCGCTTTCGGCACTGGTGGTTCTACTGGACCGCGGCTCAAAGGTTTGGATCAACCGCAATCTTCAGATGGGTAAGACCATCACGGTCGTTCCGCATGTATTTCGCATCAGTCATGTGCTGAACTTCGGCGCGGCGTTCTCCATGTTTGCGGAGTCGGCGTCGCCGGTTGCGGTGCGAAACGCACTCATCGGGTTTTCCGTCGTGGCAGGCCTCGTCGTGCTAACGATGTTATGGAAGATGGGTCGTGCCGCTTCTCCAGCATCCATCGGTCTCGCACTGATCCTTGGTGGAGCGATCGGCAATTTATACGATCGCATTCACTTTCACTATGTCGTCGATTTCCTGGAAGTCACGATCGTGCGCTATCACTGGCCGGACTTTAATGTTGCTGATAGCTGCATCACCATTGGCGCTGTTTTACTGCTTATCGAGTTACTTTGGCCCAAGCCGAAGCAGACGCACGTTGACGATGTCACCACCGATACCACCGCCGTAGACGGAGCGATTTAGTTGGCCATTGCAGAAACGGAAACGACCCATGTGGAAGCCGGCGACCAGCACGTGCCGGTAACGGTGGCGCACGTTGAGGGCGGCATGCTGCACAGCGCACTCGGCATCGAGGCCGGTGTTCCAGCGACAATTCAGGTTTCCGCGAACGATTACATCGTGCTGCGTGGCGCACGCACGCACAACCTGAAAAACATCGATATCGATATCCCCCACAACGCGATGACGGTCGTCAGTGGTGTTTCCGGATCGGGGAAGAGTTCGCTGGCCTTCGACACCGTCTATGCCGAAGGCCAGCGCCGCTATGTGGAGTCGCTTTCCGCTTACGCCCGGCAGTTTCTGGAGCGCATTGAAAAGCCCGATGTCGACTTCATGGATGGGCTCGCTCCCGCCATCGCGATCAAGCAGAAAAACCAGACGCGCAACCCGCGCTCCACCGTTGCCACGGCGACGGAAATCTACGATTACATGCGTCTGCTGTACGCGCGTTGCGGCACGGTCACCTGCCTGCACTGCGGCGGCATCGTCAAGCGCGATACGGTCGACGAGATTGCCTCCGCTGTCCTGGCGATGGAAGAAGGCACGCGGCTCTATGCTCTTTTCCCCATTGAGCCGCGACCGGTTTTGCTGGAACCGATGCAGGACTTTCTGCCACCGGCAGCAGACATCGACATATCTGCTGCAAAGCCCAAAAAATTGGCGAATAAAAAGACGGTCAAAGTAAGTGAAACAACTATCTCCGATATTTCGGAGAAGCTGAAAGCTCGACTTACCGAGTTACGCCACCGAGGCTATAATCGCCTTTTCCAATCCGGGAATATCGTGGAGTTTTCCACGCCGGAATCGCTTCTTGAGCTGGACTTTGAGCAGCCCATCTTTGTGCTTGCGGACCGCTTGAGCGTGAGTTCCGACGTGCGCACCCGCATCGTCGATGCGATCGAAACCGGCTACCGTGAATCGAACGAAATCCTGTTCCAAACCGCGCCGCGTGACGAAACTACACCGACCCGCCTGCGCTTCTCCGCCGCATTTGAGTGCACGGAGTGCCGTCGTGCCTATCGTGAGCCCGAACCTCGGCTTTTCAGCTTTAATAACCCGTTCGGGGCTTGCCCGCGTTGCCAGGGATTCGGCAACACTATCGACTTCGATCCGAAGCTTATCATTCCCGACGAATCGAAATCACTGGAGGACGGCGCCGTTGCACCCTGGACCACGCCGAAGTACCGGCCGCACCATGGGGAGTTAAAGCGTTTCGCGGAAGCGAACGGCATCCCGATGCGCGTACCCTATTACGACCTGACGCAGCAGCAGCAGGCATTGCTATGGGATGGCAAGAGTAATTTTACGGGTATTCGCGGTTTCTTCCGTTCGCTCGATACAAAGAAGTACAAGTTACATGTGCGCGTCTTCCTGTCAAAGTATCGCGGGTATGCGCCCTGCCCTGACTGCCGCGGACAACGACTGCGTGCCGAGGCGCGCGCGGTGCTGTTGCAGGGACGCAATATCTGCGAAGCAGCGGGCCTCACGATTACCGGCGCAAAAGAATTCTTCGACTCGCTGACGCTGACTCCCGCGCAGATGGAAATTGCCGGAAAAATCCTGGAAGAGGTAAGGCAGCGCATCGGGTTTCTGGAGCAGGTTGGGTTGGAATACCTAACGCTGGACCGCCTCAGTTCCACGTTGAGCGGCGGCGAATCCCAGCGCATCCAGCTTGCGACGTCGCTGGGGTCCCGGCTGGTGGGCGCGCTGTATGTGCTGGATGAGCCATCGATCGGTCTGCACTCTCGCGACACGGCGAAGCTGGTGCGCATCATGCACGACCTACGCGACCTGGGAAACACCATCCTTGTTGTGGAGCACGATCCAGATGTGATTCTGGCGGCAGATCGACTGATCGATCTAGGTCCCGGTGCCGGCGAACTTGGTGGCCACCTACTGGCCAGTGGGACTGTCGAAGAAGTAAAGGCAGATCCGAATTCCATCACCGGAAAGTATCTTTCCGGTCGCATTCAGATTCCCGTGCCACAGGTGCGCCGGGAGCCGGGCCGTGAAATGCTCCGGCTTAAAGGTGCGCGCATTCATAACTTGCGCGGCGTCGATTTGAATATTCCGCTGGGCATGCTGTGCGTCGTTACCGGAGTAAGTGGATCGGGTAAATCGACGATCGTGCATCAGGTACTGTATCGCGCTCTGCAGTATGCCCTTGGCGCGGAGGGTGCATCCAGTGATGCAACGAAGTTATACCGCGAACTTACCGGGACGCAGAACCTGCGCGAGGTGGTGCTGGTCGACCAGTCTCCCATCGGTCGCACACCGCGATCCAATCCGATTACTTATATTAAAGCGTTCGACGCTATTCGCGAGCTATTTGCCGCGCAGCCGGACGCAAAGCGGAAGAGTTACACCGCTGGATCGTTCAGCTTCAACGTTCCGGGTGGGCGTTGCGATGTGTGTGAGGGCGACGGTACGGTGACGGTCGAGATGCAGTTTCTCGCCGACATCGAGTTACCCTGCGAGGAATGCAACGGAACCAGGTATAAATCGGCGATTCTGGACGTGAAATACAAGAACCGTAATATTTACGATGTGCTGCACATGACGGTGAAGGATGCACTGCATTACTTTGCCGGTCATCCCAAGATCGTGGACAGGCTGCAGGTACTGGACGAGGTCGGCCTGGGGTATGTACGGCTGGGACAAAGCGCAACCACACTAAGCGGCGGTGAAGCTCAGCGGGTGAAACTCTCAGCGCACCTGGCGAACATCCGCTCCATCGGCAGTGGCAAATCTGAGGCGAAAAAGGTCGGCAGTCGCGTGCTTTACATCTTGGATGAACCGACGACGGGGCTGCACTTCGACGATGTCGCGACGCTGTT
>CBAAAH010000269.1:0-4274 GCA_964658865.1 uncultured Granulicella sp. | reverse complement strand
GGAGATCGCGTCTTTCGCAGCTTCGGGGTTCAGGTTGCCGTGTTGTTCAAAGACGGTGTGAAGCGCGGCGTCGACATCCTTTGCCATGCGGCCGGCGTCGCCGCAGATATAGAACTGGGCGCCCTGCTGGAACCAGTCGTAGAGTTCCCTGCCGTGTTCCAGCATGCGGTCCTGCACGTAGATTTTTTGCGCCTGGTCGCGGGAAAATGCGGTGGACAGGCAAGTGAGATGGCCGGTAGAGCGCATGGTTTCAAGTTCGTCGCGGTACAGGAAGTCGGTTTGCGCGCTGCGTTCGCCAAAGAAGAGCCAGTTCCGGCCCGTGTGGCCGAGGGCCTGTCGCTCGTGCAGAAAGCTGCGGAAGGGCGCGATGCCGGTGCCGGGGCCAACCATAATCATGGGGACGTCAGGCGCGGGCAGACGGAATTTCTTGTTGGGCTGGATGTAGATGGGCAGGCGCGCGCCGAGATCGACACGGTCTGCGAGCATGGTGCTGGCGATACCGCCGCGCTCGCGGTTGTGGGAGCGGTAGCGCACGACGGCGACGGTGCAGTGCACTTGGCGACCGTGTGCCGCGGGGCTGCTGCTGATGCTGTAGAGACGCGGTGCGAGGCGGGGCAGGATAGCGACCAGTTCTGACGCTTCGGTCAGCGCGCCGGGGTAGGCGAGCAGCAGATCGATGAGGCCGCGGTCGTAGAGAAAGGTTTCAAGATGCGCGGCCTGCTCCGGTACGAGCAGGGTGACGAGTTCCTTCGCGCCGGTTTTATTGGCGAAGTGCTGGACGATTTTGCGGCTCAGACGGGTGGGCTGCAGGTGATGCAGCAGGGCTTCGCTCACCGGCATGGAGCCGAGTTTCGGAATGTCGCAGGAGCCGTCGGCAAAGGGCAGGTGCGCGAGAATGTCCGCAACCAGCGCCGGATCGTTCTGCGCGATGACGCCGCACGCATCGCCGGCCTGGTAGTGCACGGCGGATTCTTCCAGCGCGAGCGACAGGTGCATGGTGAGCTTGCTGCTGCTATCCGCGGTAAGCGCCGTGCGTTCGCGGAGCGCGGCGTGAAAAGGATGGTCGCGGGTGTAGATGTGCGGCGGTTCCGGTGGCGCGATCAGCGTGGGCTTACCATTCCCGGCGGGAACGGCGCCGGTGCGGTCGTTCTGGATGGCGACGCTGGATTCGGCGGCCTTGTGGCTTAGGTGCGGCTTGAGGTCGAGCTTCCACTGGTCGAAGAGTGCGTCCACGTCGACACCGGATTCGACGCGCGGAATAAAGCGCGTCGCGCCGAGGGCCTGCAGGCGTTCGTCGAGGTCTGCGCCGAACTTGCAGAAGTGTTCGTAATGGTGGTCGCCGAGCGCGAAGACGCTGTAACGCAGAGTTTCCATCTGCGGCGCGGTGGAGGCGAACAGCGCGTCGTGAAAGGCCATGGTGCCTTCCGGCGGGTCGCCTTCGCCGTAGGTGCTGGCGAGAATCAGCGCATTCTGTTGCGCGGCGAGTTGCGCGGGCGTGGTCTTGTCGAGCGATGCGAGGTCGGCGGTGTGACCCTGCGCTTTCAGTTCCTTGACCAGCTTTTTCGCGAGGCGCTCGGCGGTTCCGGTCTGCGTGGCGAAATAGACGCCGAAGTGGAGCGATGCGGGTTTCTCCGCAACCGCCGTGCCGGGAGTGGACGAGAACATGCCGGCAAGAAAGCCGTTGAGCCAGGCGCGCTGCTCCGCGTTGAAGGGCGCGTTGTCGGGGATGAAGGGAACGGTGCTCATGCGGAGACGGCCCCCGGGTTGGTAGCGGCGGGGCCGGCTGCGGTAAGCGCCACGGCCGGCATCCGGCCGATCTCGGGTTCGCTTGCGATGGCCGCGTCCGCAACGGCGCGGAGGTCCGCAAGGTCGGAGCGCCGGGTAAAAGCGAGGAAGTTTTCGTCGGCTTCGCGATTGGATTCGAACGCGCGCAAGATGCCGGTGAGCGCGGGCAGCACCTGCGCGTAGGGCAACGCAGGGTACAGTTCCCTGGCGAATCCCTGCTCGTTATCGGCACCGCCACCAAGGTTGACCTGGTAGCCTTCACCGCCGTCGAACTTGACGCCCATGAGGCCGATGTCGCCGATGTAGTGCTGGGCGCAGGAGTTATTGCAGCCGGTGACATGCAGGTTAAGCGGCTGGGCGATGTCGAACTGCGCGTCGAGGGCGCGCGCGAGTTCGAGCGCGTGGCCCTTGGTATCGGTCGCGGCGAAACGGCAGCCGCGGGAGCCGGTGCAGGCGACGGTGCCGCTGAGGACGCGACCGGCTTCGAAGTCGAGACCGGCTTCGCGGATCGCGGCTTTGGCGGCTTCCAGATGTTCAGTGGGAATGTTTGGGATCAGGAGGTTTTGCCAAACGGTGAGGCGAACTTCGCCGGAGCCGAACCGGTCGGCGATGGTGGCGAGGGCGCGTGCCTGCTGAACGGGAACCCAGCCGACCGGAGTGACGACGCCGATGTAGTGGAGCCCGGCCTGAAACTGGGCGTGGACGCCGAGGTGGCCGGCGCGGTCGATCGGACCGCGTGGTTCACTCTCCGCAGCGTCGGAGAGGATGACCGGGAATGCCAGCTTTTTCTGGGTTTCTTCGAGAAACTTCGGGATTCCCCAGCGGTCGATGAGGTACTTAAGCCGGGCTTTCTTGCGATCCGTTCGGTCGCCATGTTCTGCAAAAACGCGGACCATGGCGGCGGCGGCCGCGACAAGCTGTTCGGGCAACAGCAGAAGTCCGCTGTCGGTCGCGAACTGACGGTGGCCCGTGATGCCGCAGAGCAGGGCGCGGAAGTAGACGCCGGCGGGGACGCTTTTGCCTTCGGACATGCGCACGGCGACGAAGCCGATGTCGTTCGTGTCAGCAAGCGTGCTGATGCTGCCGCCGCCGTCGAACGCGATGTTGAACTTACGCGGCAGGCCGAACAGGTCGCGCGCGTTGTTCATGTAATTCTGCAGCGCGTCGACGTAGGGCCGGCAGTCGATCAGCTCCGTGGGGTCGTTGCCACCGATGGGCGAAGCGGTGAAGTTGCGCAGATTGTCGGCACCCGTGCCTTTCGAAGTGAGGCCGAGGCGCTGCACCGCGTTGAGCACGTCGACGATATGGCGCGGGGGAAAGTCGCGGATCTGGAGGTTGGCGCGGGTCGTGAGGTCGAGGCGCTTTGCTCCCCAATCGTCGGCCATGGTCGCAAGGCCGCGCAGGTGGGCGGTGCTCATCACGCCGCCGGGGGTGCGCATGCGCAGCATAAAGCTGTCTTGCGCGGGCGCGACGTAAAACAGGCCGAAGCTTTTGAAGCGGTAGCGGTGTTCGGCGTCGGGTGCCTTGTTGGCGGCGGCGTGATCCAGCAGCGCATCCCATGCGTCGAGCGGGTTTGCCTCATACTTCCAGGCCTCTTCCGCGCACAGGTCGGAAACGGGCGTGCCCCAGAACAGCGGTTCGGTTTCGACCGGGGCAGATGCGGCCAGGTTTGCGCCGCCGCCGGTGGTGAACTGGCCGGCGGCGTTTTGGCCGAGAAAGGGCATGCGCTGAGCCGCGCCGGCGAAAAAGCCCTGCAGGTATTGCTTCTGCTCGGCCGTGAAGCCGGCAGTGGCGGCGGAACCCTCGATGGGAGAAGCGGCGTCGTTCAAGGTGCAAACCCCTTGCGGCTGAAACGGCGGCGGTGGCAGCCTGAGCGTGGCAGAGTTTGAACAGCGCGGGCGCAGACAGCCGAGCGCAGGGGAACTCTGCGAAACTCAGGCTCGTCGTGGAGCGCTTGGCGAACAGCCTGACGGGAGGATCGAGCGGGCGGCTTGGCCCGGCTTCTCCTGGAACACGGCCGCGAACACCCGGGTGCGCGGCGAAAAGACTCGTCAGTGAAACTGACTGTATCGCGACGGCGAACGGACCGCAAGCCGTCGATGTGGTGGAAGCCGCTTTCATTACGACCCGGTCAAAGGCTATGCTGTGCGAACCACTTGTTTTGCACTTCGTCGTTCCTGAAAGCCCGGTCGCTTTGCGGGAATCGCAACCCTTTCGCACGCACGCCTCTGTTCGGGAGATCGCATGCCACACGCCAGCTTTGAGGGGTTACGCGTGTTGTCGCTGGAAAGCCGGCGGGCACGCGAGGTGGAAAAGCTCATTCGCACCTATAACGGCGAGCCGTTTGTGGTGCCGGCCATGCGCGAGGTGCCGCTGGAAACGAACAACGCCTGCCTGGAGTTTGGGCGCGGCCTGCTGCGCGGCGAGTTCGACGCGGTCCTCTTCTTTACCGGCGTGGGCGTGCGCGCCATGCTGAAAGTGCTGGAGAC
>CBAAAH010000268.1:0-4300 GCA_964658865.1 uncultured Granulicella sp. | reverse complement strand
GCCTCCTGCAGGTTGGTCATGCCGACCACGTCGGCACCCCACTGGCGGTATAGGTTGCTCTCCGCGCGCGTGCTGAACTGCGGACCTTCCATGCAGACGTACGTGCCACCCAGCTTGCCGACGACGCCGGCATTCTTGCAGCCCTGCTCGAACGCCTGCGAGGCAACCGCGCACACCGGGTCGCCGAACGCGACATGGCCCACGATGCCGTCGCCGAAGAACGTCGCGTTCCGCGCAAATGTGCGATCGATGAACTGGTCGGGGATGAGGAAATCCGTCGGCTTGTGCTCTTCCTTCAGCGACCCGACGGCCGACACGGAAAGGATGAAGCTGGCGCCCAACTTCTTCATCGCGTAGATGTTCGCGCGAAAGTTGATCTCCGACGGCAGAATGCGGTGGCCGCGGCCGTGGCGCGCCAGAAACGCAACGCTACGACCCTCCAACGTACCGAGTACGATCGACTCCGACGGTGCGCCGAACGGCGTGTCGACGGTAATTTCCATGGTGCTGGTCAGGCCGGGCATGGTGTAAAGTCCGCTGCCGCCAATGATGCCGATGTCTGCGTGTTGCACTGCTGGTCTCCCTGCGTGTTGCTCAAAGTGGTGCGCCGTCCGTTAGTGTACCCGTCATGCGCTTGAAACCGTTCGCTGCAGCATTCGCCCATCTGCTGCAACTTTCACCCATTCCCTGCTTGGTTGTACGGCAGAGTATATCCGACCGAAGTAGTCTGCCTTCAGATGCAGCGATGAGGGCGTTGCTCTTTCCGCAGGGTACGGCGAGGTGCCGAGGCCCTGCAGCGAACCGGGAGGAGAGACGATGAGCGGAGTGTTGAAGTGGAAAAAGCAGCGTGCACTGGGGCTGGAACTGCCCGGTCTGGGCAAGCCGGGAGCCTTGGAAAAACGGAACTATCCACCGGGCCAGCACGGCCAGCGGCGGCGCAGTAAACCCAGCGAATTTGGCGTCCAGTTGCGGGAAAAGCAGAAGCTGCTCTTCCACTACGGCCTGCGCGAAGAGCAGTTACGCCGGTTTGTGCGCGACGCGAAAAAGGCCGGCCAGCGCAACTGGATCGAGTCGTTGCTGAGCCTGCTGGAACGCCGGTTGGACAACGTCGTCTTTCGACTGGGTTACGCGCGCAGCATGGCGGCGGCGCGCCAGCTCGTGTCACACGGACATGTCATGGTGAACGGACGCCTGGTGAACATCGGCAGCATGGTGCTGCGCGTGGGCGACTTCATCGGCCTGACGGATTACGCGGCCGGCACCATGACGGAGAACTCCCGCGCCAACCCTCGGCTGTCTCTGCCCAGCTACCTGCAGTTCGCCACGCCCGACACCAACACGCGCGGCCGGCTGCTGTTCCTGCCCGGCTCGGAGCACGTGCCGTTTGAACTCAACCCCGTGCAGGTCGCGGAGTTTTACGCAAAGCGAGGAGTGTAGCCATGTGCCAACGCGATGGTTCGAAGTCCCTGGTACTTGCGGAACGTTCGCTGGGCACGGTATCGCTCTGCGGCTGCGGCACCGTGCACGTCGGCATCGGCTCGGTCACGATGCGACTGTCGCCGGAGGCCTTCTGTGAATTAGTCGTGCTGTGCCGCAGCGCCGCCGATCAATTACTGCTGCAGGCGCGAGATTTCGGGATCGGTGCCGATGCTGTCGTGCAGTAAGGGAGCGGTATCGAGCGATTGCACGACAACGGCCTTAGCCGCCGAGATAGAACACAGGACGCCCCAGGCATGGCTTTAGCCGCTGCACAGGGCAACGTGTTTCTATCCCGGCGGTTAACCCGCATAAAAAGACGAAATCTCTCGGGCGGGTGTTGGAGAAGTTTTCCTATCGTTGTAGTGCTCCTGTCTTCAGAAACAGGAATAGGAATAGGACAATAACCTAGCGCTGAAAACGCGACACAAGAATCCCACCACATTTGAGCGGACTACTTTAGCGGTCCGTCGTCCGCACCGCTGCGAACCATGCGCCAAAGCCGTCGAGCATGGCCGCAAGGCGTAAATTCAATTCCCTGCCGTGAGCAGGTGCGGATGCGCTCTGAATCGGCCCCACACCCTGTACATCACGCATCTTTGTTTCCAATTGGCGTGCCAGCAGGCGGTTGAAGCCTTCGCTGATGAACAGCGTTTTATCCATCAGCGACAGCACCACATCCCCCTCGGGCGAGGTAAACATCTGGCGATCGGGATTGTCATCCGCAGTCTTTACCGGCTGCAGGTGGTCGTACTTGCGGCCGAGTTGCGCGGCGTACACGCGCATGAAGCTGCGGGCAGAGTCCTCATTCTTCCACCGGCTCAGATACAGCAGGCCCAGCGATCCGGTAGTCTTCTTTTCCGCGGGCGTGGCGGCTTTCTTTTGCGCGGCGTAGTAGATGCCGCCATCCCACGCCTCTGCCAGCGGACCGGCAATCTGCTGGCCGCCGAACAGCTCCGCCGTCATGCGCACATCCAGTTCACCCATCACGCCGATGTCATAGGGAGTCCATTCATTGTCCAGTAGCGGATGCACGTCCGGCATGGCAAGCACCGGCACGGGCATCCGCGCAAGGTAATCTTCCGGGTGCAAAATCTCGTGCGAGCTTGTCGGTGGATGGTCGAGCGCGCCGGCGAACGCGGCAGACGTGCCGGCACGCACCAGCAGCGCCTGCTCAAACGCCAGGCCGCTGGTGTACGGGAACAGCAACGACTGCTGCAGCACGAGCGGCGCGCGCGCAAGGATGGGCGAGGTGCCGGTGTCGCCCGACATCTGCTGCAGCCGGTCGCCGATCTCCGGTACGTCCTTCAGCGTTTTGCCCGTGTCCTTGATGCCGTAGTCGACGAATGTGATCATCGCCTGGCCCTCGGTCACAGCCTGGCGCGCGGTGGAACCCTCGTCCGTCTGGATCTGCAGGTTGTCGCTGCGTTCATCGCGGCTCATGGCGTTGGGTTGCGGATTGCTCCACTTTTCCAGGCCGACGCGGTCGTCCTGCAGCGCGTGGGTCAACTCGTGGGCCATCACGGGCTTCTGATCTTCGGGCTTCACCCAGTCCAGCAGGTTGACGGTGCGCGTTTTGGGATCGTAAAAGCCGGCGACCTGCTCGGTCAGCAAGTTCAGCAGAAAGGGCTGCAGGTCGAAGTCGCGGTCCAGCAGGCCAAACTTCTTCAGCACCAGTTCGGCGCGCTGCATGCGCTTGGCGCCCTCGTCCTCGGCCATTTTGTCGTGCAAAATGCGCGTGACTTCTTCGCGCGTGCGGATCACGCGCTTGATCGGATGCGTGCTGGCGAGCTTCGTGTCCTTGCCGACAAAGGCAAGAATTCCGTCGATGGACGCTAGCAGATCGGCCGCCTGCTGCTTCGTCAGGTGCGTGTCGCCGGCCTGTGTTCCGGTCGCACCGGCGGAGCGTGCCGCGGTGTTCTGGCCGGACTTCTGCGCGCCCTCGGGCGGCGTGGGCACGGTTCCCGTAGTCTGCGCCGCGAGCATGGTGGCGGCAAGCGTGGCGCAAACGGCGAGGCGAAAAAGCGGCAGGCGAAACTTCAGCGTTGCAGAACGGACGGTCAAGAAGAAGATCCTCGTGGCGGCTCGGCACGCCGTATATCCTTTAAGTGTAGAGGAGCTTTGAGCAGCGGCTATGCGTGAATCTTCGACAATGGACAGGATCGACGAGACATCTCCCCCGCTCGCGGGGTTGCACACGCTGCGCACCGCAGCCGGCTGGATGCCGCTGCGCGACACCGGCTGGATTGCCGTGACCGGCGACGACCGCGTGCGCTGGCTGAACGGTATGGTGACCAACAGTGTGCAGGCACTCAATCCGGGTGAAGGCGCCTATACGTTCCTGCTGAGCGCGCAGGGCCGCATTCAGTGCGATGCCGTGGTGTGGGCCGAACAGGACCGCCTGCTGCTGGAAACGGATCGCGCCCAGGTTGCGCCCACGATGGAGTTGCTGGACCGCTTCATCATCATGGATGACGTGGAACTCCACGCCATCGAGCGGTTTGGCTTTGCCATCGCAGGGCCCGCCGCGGCCGCGGTGCTGGAAGGTCTGGGCCTGCCGGTACCTGTGCAGGACATGAATTCCACTGCGCGCGAGTGGCGGGGCCACACTTTGACCGTTCTGCGTGCCTACAGCCCTGCGGTGCCGCGCTATGAGCTTTGGAGCGGCGATGCCACTGCCGCAAATGCCCTGGCCGTTGACTTTTCTGCGGAAGCGGAAGCCACTGCAGAAAGCTTTGAACTGCTGCGCCTGCTGGAGCAGCGGCCGGTCTTCGCCGGTGCGTCCGGCACGGGCGACCTACACGACCGCGACCTGCCGCAGGAA
>CBAAAH010000267.1:0-4317 GCA_964658865.1 uncultured Granulicella sp. | reverse complement strand
GGGCAGCTACCAGCTTTGGATCGGCGGCGCGCAACCCGCAGCCGGCGCACCCGGAACAACCTTTACCGTCAATGGTTCCGCGACAATTTCCAAGTAACAGCTTCACCTTCCAGGAGAAACAATGAGCACGGTTTTCAGCGAATTCAGCACAGTGCAGTACGGCGGTCCCGACGCAACGGAAGCCCTCACTTATCGTTACTACGACGCGAACAAGGTCGTCCTGGGCAAGCCTTTGAGTGAGCACCTGCGCTTCGCTGTCGCATACTGGCACTCGCTCGCAATGACGGGCAGCGACCCCTTTGGCGCGGCAACGATCAATCGCCCCTGGATGGACGCTTCGCTCGATCCCATAACCGCGATGAAGATGAAGGCCGACGCTGCATTTGATCTCTTCCGCGTCTTGGACCTGCCGTTCTATACCTTCCACGACCGCGACATCGTGCACGAGGGCGCAACGCTGAAGGAGACGCTGGCCAACCTGCACACCGCCGCCGACTACCTGCAGACGAAGATGCAGGGCAGCAAAACCAAGCTGTTGTGGGGCACGGCAAACCTTTTCAGCCACCCGCGTTTCATGGCCGGCGCGTCCACCAATCCGGACCCGGAAATCTTCGCCTGGAGCGCCACCACCATCAAGCACTGCATGGACGTGACGAAGGAACTCGGCGGCAGCAACTACGTGCTGTGGGGCGGCCGCGAGGGCTACGAAACCCTGCTGAACACCGACATGACGCAGGAGCTGAACCAGTTCGGCCGCCTGCTGACACTGGTCGTGGAGTACAAGCACAAGATCGGCTTCGGCGGCCAGATCCTGATCGAACCTAAGCCCAAGGAACCCAGCACGCACCAGTACGACTTCGACGTCGCCACGGTATACGGCTTCCTGAAGCGCTTCGGCTTGGAAAAGGAGGTCGCCGTCAATATTGAGGCGAACCACGCCACACTCGCCGGTCACACCTTTGAGCATGAGATCGCCACCGCCGGTGGCCTCGGCATTCTGGGTTCGCTCGACATCAATCGCGGCGACGCACTTCTGGGCTGGGACACCGACCAGTTCCCTATCGACCTGCTCGGCACGACCATGTCGATGTACCACGTCATCAAGGCAGGCGGCCTAGGCAAAGGTGGATGCAATTTCGACGCAAAGGTTCGTCGCCAGAGCTTCACGGCGGAAGATATGATCCACGCCCACGTCGGCGGTGTGGACCTGTGCGCGCGCTCGTTCCTGCTCGCGGTCAAGCTGATCGAAGATGGCAAGTACGACAAGGTGCTCACCGACCGCTACGCCGGATGGCAGACGCCGGAAGCGCAGGACATGCTCAACGGCAAGCTTTCGCTCGACCAGATTGCCGCGCAGACCGAGGCCAAGGGCATCAACCCGCAGCCCCGGTCCGGCAAGCAGGAGCAGATCGAAAACATGCTGCTGCGCGAAGTGAAGTAAGCTTTACCTCCTCCGAGGGAAAACAGGCCCAACTCCCGAAAGGGATTGGGCCTTTTTGTTTTCTATCCGAGACCTTCTGTATCAACCCTCACACGGCTTTTTGTCATCCTGTAACGCAGTGAAGGGATCTGCTTTTGTGGACACAGCAGGACGCTGGCTGCAGGATGACAAAACCGTGCCGCGGAATGGCACAATGAAGCTCACCGCAAAACCAGAATCACTCACCACCGGAGGCCGTCCCGATGAACCGTCGCCACTTCCTGCTCCGTTCCGCCACGGCCGCAGCCGCATCGGGCCTCGCGTTGCAGGCGCAAACTTCGGCGAAGCCACTGCCGCCCGCCATCGCCGCGCTCACCGATCGCACCGCCGAGGCCAAACCCATCACGCTGGTCGAGCGCGAACACCGCATCGATCGTGCGCGCGTGCTGATGCGCTTGGCCAACATCGACGCGCTCCTCATCTCGACGGGAACTTCGCTGACCTACTTCACGGGCCTACGCTGGGGGGTGTCCGAGCGCTTTTTTGCATGGGTTCTGCCGGCAAAGGGAAAGCCCTTCATCGTCTGCCCCGCGTTTGAAGAGGGCCGCGTGCGTGAACGCATAGAGAGCAAACCCGCCACACTGCCGCAGGCCGCGAACACCCGCGTGTACACCTGGAACGAAGACGAAAATCCCTACCGCACGCTGCACGGCGCGCTTGCGGATGAGGGCATTGCCACCGGCAGCGTCGCCATTGAAGAACACACGCCGTTCATGTTTTCCGATGGCATCGCCCAAGCCAGTCCCGTGCTCGCGATGGTGAACGCGAATCCCATCATCCACGGCTGCCGCGGGGTCAAAAGCCCCGCCGAACTCGCCCTGCTGCAGCTTGCGAATACCGTCACGCTCAGCGTCTACAAAGCATTTTACCAATCCGCGCAGCCCGGCATGACGAACGTAGAAGCCTCGAACCTGATTGCCGCCGCCTACGCACGCACTGGTTTTGTCGGCGACGTATCCTGCCAAGTCGATCAATATACCGCCCTGCCGCACGGCTCGCTGCAACCGCAGGTCCTTCGCGAAGGTTCCATCGTCCTGATCGATGACGGCTGCTCCGTGCAGGGCTACACCTCCGACATCACGCGCACCCTTATTGTCGGCAAGGCACCCGCCGCGCAACTTGATGAGCAACGTAAGGTTTTCGACGCCGTAAAATCCGCACAGGCCGCGGCCTTGGCAAAGGCCCGTCCCGGCGTGCCATGCGGGGCCATCGACAAGGCTGCACGGGACGTCGTCTCGGCCGCCGGCTTCGGGCCGGGTTTCCGCACCTTCTCGCACCGCCTGGGCCACGGCATCGGCATGGACGGTCACGAATGGCCCTACCTGGTCGGCGGCAACACCCAGCCGCTGGTCCCCGGCATGTGCTTTTCCGACGAGCCGGGAATCTACCAGGTCGGCAAGTTCGGCATCCGGCTGGAGGACTGCTGGCACGTCACCGAAGACGGCGGCGCAATGTTTACGCCCACCAGCCCTTCGCTCGATCATCCATTCGGTGACGTGTAGCATATCGCAACGGGCGAGTGCCCCACATCCTGCGTGAAGAAACGTGGGTTCTCATACGGTCTGCCGTTCGCCCCGCGAACGCAGCACACGCTCCACAGGTCCGCATGGCAACAGACAACCTCGTTCAGATCGCCACGACGCAACACCCGCACGAAGACTTCGCCGAAGCCGACGCTCTCGCCGCCATGCTGCGCGCCACCGTGAGCGGCGAAGTACGCTTCGATCAGGCCTCCCGCGCACTTTACGCGACCGACGCCTCGAACTACCGCCAGGTGCCCATCGGCCTGGTCTTGCCGCTCGACGAAGCCGACGTGATCGCAACGATCGCAGCGTGTCACCACTTCGGCGCACCTGTGCTTTCACGCGGCGGCGGCACCTCGCTCGCCGGCCAGTGCTGTAACGTCGCGGTCGTACTCGATTACTCCAAGTACATGCACCACGTGCTCGCGCTCGACCCTGCAACTCGCCGAGCCACCGTGCAGCCCGGCACCGTGCTGGACACATTGCGCGATGCCGCTGAAATTCACGAACTGACCTTCGCCCCGGACCCAGCGACCCACAGCCGTTGCACCCTGGGCGGCATGATCGGCAACAACTCCTGCGGCGTGCACGCGCTGTTCGGCGGCAAAACCGTCGACAACATTGAGTCGCTTGACATCCTGCTCTACGACGGCACGCGCATGACCGTCGGCCCGACCAGCGAAGAAGACCTCGAACGGATCATCAAAGCCGGCGGACGAAAAGGCCGTATTTACCATGCTCTGCAACACCTGCGCGACGACTATGCCGCACTCGTGCGCGAACGCTTCCCCGACATTCCACGCCGCGTGTCGGGCTATAACCTCGACCAGTTGTTGCCGGAAAACGGCTTCAACGTCGCACGGGCACTGGTCGGCTCGGAGGGTACCTGCGTCACGATCCTGCGTGCCACTTGCGAATTGAAACGCAGTCCCCAGCACCGCCGCCTCGTCGCGCTCGGCTTCGCAGACGCTTTTCTCGCCGCCGATCATGTGCCGCAAGTTCTCGCCTTCAACCCGATCGGCCTGGAAGGCTTCGACGGCCTGCTCGTCGACTTTATGCGCCTCAAGAACCTGGTCGTCGACGACGTACAACTGCTGCCCGAAGGACGCGGCTTTCTGCTTTGCGAGTTCGGCGCAGACAGCCCGGAAGACGTGGATGCGCAGACCGCAGCGTTCGTGGCAGCAGCACAGACTTTCGCCCCGGCGATTGCTCAATACTCCAAGGTCGAAGCGGGACGCGTGTGGAAGGTCCGTGAAGCCGCCCTTGGTGCGTCGGTCTTCGTGCCCGGCGAGCAGAGCGGATGGGAAGGCTGGG
>CBAAAH010000266.1:0-4348 GCA_964658865.1 uncultured Granulicella sp. | reverse complement strand
CAAAGTGCATATCTTCATTCGCTTTCAACTCCAGCACGGCGAGCCGCCCGTCCGCGGTCGCCGTCAGCAGATCGAGCATGCCGCGGTCCCCCGCCTGGAACGCAGGCACCTGCGCGTACACGTGCGCCGGATCGAACTGTGCCAGCGATCCCTGGCCGTCCGTCAGCGGCCCGATATTCTGCCGCAATGCGCTCTCCAGCCATGCCTCGGGGGCCATGCGGTACAGAACGTCCCTGGCCGATCCGCCGGCATGCCGCCGCTCAAACAGCCGTGCCACAAGCTCCCGTAGCATGGGCTCGGTTTGCGGCACCAGCGGCGTTTCGTTCGCGCCCGTGCCAAACGTGATTTCACTGACCGGTGCAAACGAGTTTGCCGAGGCAATCTGTCGAATGCGTGCAAATTCCAGCCCGTGCAGCAGCAACGCAAGCTCGGTGGAGGAGCGCAGCCGCTGCTCCACTACCCCATGCATGGCCGTTGGAACAAGCGCCATCACCTGTGCCACCGGTACGGCAAATCGTTCCCGCGCGCGCTCCGCATCCGGCGCATGCAGCAGCTTCGTCGTCAGATTTCCCGTATCGGCAGGATCACGCTCGGTCAGTTCCTCGGTGCGCTCGTCCAGTTCGTAGAGTTCCCACTTTGCCGCATCCGGGCGCAGCCACGCCAGCCGCGACAGCGTCACGATGGACATGCCGGGCGGCACGACCAGCCGCAACCCCTGGAGCAGCCGCCTGCCACCAGCGCGCTCGCGGCACAGGTGCAGCCACAGCAGGCCGACAGTCAAGATGCCGTCGACCGTCGCCTGCGACTCCTCCGCATTGACGCCGACCACGGCCCACGCCTGCTGGCCAAGGTGCAGCACACCACGCGCATACGCCGGGCCGAACGATTTTTCCAAGTCCATGGCGCTCTGAAAGGAATCAGACTTCCACCGCGGAAATTCCCGCTGCAGCGCCCGTTCCAGCAGCGGCACGTACCGCTTGCGCGTGGCCTCGCGTGCCGTCACGGTGCGGCGGTCGGGCTGTGAAACGATCTCCAGCGTCTCCGGCTTCGCCTGCCCAAAGCGCAAGGTGACAAGCCGCAGCACATCCTTGCGCGCGGCGGCGCTCACTACGCGACGCACAAGGTTGCCGGCATCGCTCCAAAGCTGCAGCGTGCATCGGCCATTCGCCACCGCAAGCGAATACTTCGCGGTCTGCAGGTCGAACGCGACACGCCCGTCCTGCAGGACGACGGCCCGGCCATGCTCCGCAAGAAAGCTCTCAATCGCAGTAGCAATCTGTTCCGGGGTTTGTTCGACCGTCATCGAACTCTGCCTTTCGACGTTTCGACAACCGTCAAAACTCCCCCACCGTTACTTCGATGTCCACCGAACAGTGCAATCAGGCCGAACGAGATGCCACCTGTCTCGCGTTTAAGACAGGGGTCCACTAAAGCTGAGCCCGAGCGATTACCAGCCCTGCCCCGCGCGAAGGTGCGCCACGTGCGCCGTGTGGTGACGCGAGTGCCACGCGTACAGCAGAACCGCCTCTTCCAGCGTAGTGCGGCCGTTTTCCGGATGCACGTAGACCCGCTTCCACTGCTCCTCCGTCAGGTGCTGCAGCAGCATGACCCAACGCGCGTGCAATGACTCGATCAATTCCAGCGACCACTCTATCGGCGCGGCGGCGGCATCGTGCAACATGGCCCAGTCGCCCTCGGCATAGGGCTTGATGACGGGATCGGTTTCCGTCAACGCAAAGCGAAAGCGGGTCACCGCGTTCATGTGCGAATCCGCAACGTGGTGCACGAGCTGGCGCACCGTCCAGCCGCCCTGCCGATAGGGCATGTCCAACTGGTCTTCGTTCAGGTTCGCAACGGCGTTGCGCAGCCGCTCCGGCAGCAACGCCAGGTCGTCAATGGCGTAGTCCCGATCCTCTGGTGTGATGGTCGCGGGCCGCGCGTGCTTCCCAATGGGGTAGCGCGGGTCCAGACCGGGTTGGGAAGTGTTCGTACTCATGAAATCGAAGCTAGCACACGGCCTGCGCGCGTCCGCGTAAAATCAGGATTAGATGACGACCGCTATCTCTCTCGCCCCGGTCAACCCTGCCGCTCTCGGCAAACATCATTTCGCCTCAAGCTTTGGCATCACCGACGCCCTGCTCGACCGCTGTCTTGCCGCCGCGTTGAGCCGTGGCGGCGACTTTGCGGAACTCTACTTTGAGTCGGCGAGCAGCACCGGCATCGCCGTCGACGAAGGCATCGTCAAGTCCGCCAGCCAGAGTCATAGCAAAGGCTGCGGTATTCGCGTACTGAGCGGCGAACGGACAGGCTATAGCTACACCGACGAGCTGACGGCAGAGAAGCTGCTGCACGCGGCGAAAACGGCCGCGCTGATCGCCGACGGTCCCTCCACCGTGACCACGCAGCCTTTCGCCCTCGGCAACACCCATGACCTTTATCCGATCGCACTTGCAGACACCGCCATCGCCGCACGCCTTTCCCTGGTGCAACGCGCAGACAAGGCCGCGCGCGCCGCAGACCCACGCATCACCCAGGTGCGTGCCGGCTTCAACGACGAACTGCGCCACGTCCTGATCGTCGCGAGTGACGGCACCTACGCCGCGGACACGCAGCCGCTCAGCCGCTTCAGCATCGGCGTGCTGGCGAAAGATCCAGCGGCGGACGGCGGTAAAGGTGCAAGCGCACGTGGAACCAGTGGCGGCGGCGGACGCGTCGCGCTCAGCTTCTACGACACGGAAAAGACACCGGAATACTTCGCCAGGGAAGCTGTCCGCCAGGCGCTCGTGCAGCTCACCGCCATCGCCGCTCCGGCAGGCGAAATGGAAGTCGTGCTCGGCCCCGGCTGGCCTGGTGTGCTCATCCACGAAGCCGTCGGCCACGGCCTGGAAGCGGACTTCAACCGCAAAAAGCAATCCGCCTTCGCCGGCCTGATGGGCCAGCGCGTCGCGACCGACAAGGTCACGGTCGTGGACAACGGCACCATCGCAAATCGCCGCGGCTCGCTCAACATCGACGACGAGGGCCTGCCCACGCAGAATACGACGCTCATTGAAAACGGCATGCTGCGCAGCTACATGAGCGACAAGCTGTCGGCGAAGCTGATGGGCCTGCCCAGCACCGGCAGCGGTCGCCGCGAAAGCTACGCCAGCATGCCCATGCCGCGCATGACCAACACGTACATGCTGGCCGGCACCGACGCGCCCGAAGACATTCTGCGCTCAGTCAAAAACGGCATCTACGCCGTCAACTTTTCCGGTGGCTCGGTCGACATCACCAACGGCAAATTCGTCTTTGCCGCAAGCGAGGCCTACCTTATCGAAGACGGCAAAGTGACTGCCCCCGTCAAAGGCGCGATGCTGATCGGCAACGGTCCCGATGCCCTCAAACACGTCAGCATGGTCGGGCACGATCTCGCGCTCGATGAAGGCATCGGTACTTGCGGGAAGAAGGGCCAGGGCGTCCCCGTCGGCGTCGGGTCCCCTACCCTGAAACTAGACAAGATGACCGTCGGCGGGACAGGCCAATGAAGCTCCCATCTGGCTGGCGTCATCGTACGGCTGATGTTCTGGAGATGTTCTGCGCTGAAGCTGCCGTTCTGCTCCTCGTCTTTCCGCTGTTGGATGAGTTCGTTCAGCATGGGCGGCAAGGCATATCATGGAAATTGATTAGCGCCAGCCTTTCAGGGTCTTTGGCTTTCTTGCTGGCCGCAATGCTAATCGCGATCTTTATCAAAAAGGAGAACCACTGATGGCTACACCGCTACAGGTTTTTCTAGTGACAATGGCGTTCGGAGGTGTGGTCGGGGGCTTCGGCATCTGGCTCGCGGTAACCAGCAGGCGTGAAGAAGCGCCAAAAGATCGTTAGTGCGGCGTACCGCCTTTCCACTCTGGCTAAGGTTTGTTGTCTTCAATCTTGCGCTGATAATCGTTTGTGCCTGGAAGGGTCAGTTCCGCCCCGATTGGGCGAGTGTCTTCGGGATTGGCTTTGCCTTCACCCTGATGAACTTCATCGCATGGTTCTCTGCGAGGAAGCATCCCGAATGGAGATGATCTGAAAACCTCTGTGCAGTCTGCCCAAGTAACACTTGCCCACCAGCTCGTCGAGCGTGCCATGAAGCTCGGCGCCACCGATGCCGAAGCCACGCTCCTTGAAGGCGACGAGTTCTTCGTCAAGGTGCGGCTTGGGCATGTGGACACGTTGACAGAGTCCGTCTCGCGCGCCGTCGGCCTGCGCGTCTTCAACGGCAAGCGCACGGCGTCGACCAGCACCAACGACTTCAGCGACGAATCGCTCGCTCGTCTGGTGCAGGGCGCAGTGGAACTGTCAAAGCTGACGGAGGAAGACCCCT
>CBAAAH010000265.1:0-4396 GCA_964658865.1 uncultured Granulicella sp. | reverse complement strand
CTGGCGCTACCTGTCACAGCGCAAGCAGATCCTGTGGTTCAGCCAGCGCAGCAACTGGGGCCAGCTTTCGCTCTTCAGCAGCGTGACCGGCCAGCAGTTGAACAAGGTCACGACGGGCGACTGGAACGTCGATGAAATTCTGTATCTGAACGAGGACTCGGGCGAGCTGGTCGTGACCGGCGTGGGCCGTGAGCCCGGTGTCGACCCATACTTTCGCAAGGTCTACGCAACCAATCTGGACGGCAAGAACATCAGGCTGCTGACGCCGGAAGATGCCGACCATGTCGCCGCCGTTTCACCCGACGGCCAGTACCTGGTCGACAGTTACAGCACGCCGCAGACACCGCAGATCGCCGTATTGCGCGACCGCAACGGAAAGGTGCTGCTACCGCTGGCACAGGGGGACATCACCCGGTTAAAGGCCGCCGGATGGCAGGCACCGGAGACCTTCCACGTGAAGGGGCACGACGGCCAAACCGACGTGTACGGCCTGCTGTTCAAGCCCGCCGCGCTCGACCCTGCAAAGAAATACCCCATCATCAATTACATTTATCCCGGGCCGCAGGGAGGGTCGTTCGGGCCACACGGCTTCGTCGCATCGCGCGGCGACAGCAATGCCCTGACGCAGCTTGGCTTCGCTGTGGTGTCGATCGAGGGCATGGGCAATCCCAAGCGCAGCAAGTCGTTCCACGACACGTACCTGAACGACATCGGCATCAACGCCGTACCGGACCAGGTGAGCGGCATGAAGGAGCTGGCCGCGCGCGCCCCGTGGATCGACATGGAGCGCACAGGCATGTGGGGACACAGCGGCGGCGGCAACGCCACGGTCGCTACCATGTTCCGCTATCCCGGTTTGATCAAAGTCGCCATCGCTGAGAGCGGCAACCACCAGAATCTGGATTATGAGGACGACTGGGATGAAAAGTGGGTGGGTCTGCTGCAGCGCAACGCCGACGGCACCACCAACTACGACTCGCAAGCGAACGCGCAGTACGCCAAAAACCTGACCGGCAAGCTGATGCTGGCGCACGGCATGCTCGACGACAATGTGCCGGTCGAGAACACGATGCTGGTGGTGGACGCGTTGGAAAAGGCGAACAAGAACTTCGACCTTGTCCTGTTTCCGCGCGCGCATCACGGCTATGGGGATGTCGCACCATACATGATGCGGCGGCGTTGGGATTATTTCGTCACCAACCTGATGGGCGCCATACCGCCGGCCAACTTCAAAATGCCCACGGCACCGCCAACAGGCGACAAGCCCGTTCCCGAACCGTAGCGCGATCGCAAAGAAAGGCCACTCAGTGCGAGTGGCCTTTCTTCATTGCGCCGGATTACTCCACGATGCCGCTTGCCGGTGCCTGCACGGTCCACCCGTTCGGTCCCAGCACCATGGTGGCGGTCGCCTTGCTGGCTGCGCCGAGTCGAGTCTTCACGCTGGGAAATGCATTCTGCACAATGGCCGCACGCGCCCAGTCCGCCACATCGCCGACGGTGTAGGTGTAGTTCACCGTGGTGGAGGTTCCCTGCGGCGGGTCGCCACCCGGGGGCACGCTGGTGATCTGCTCGACCTTGCGCTTGCCATAGCAGAAGTTGCCGTAGCCCGGCTGGTTTGCGTCCGCCGTCCACAGGCCGCGTCCCTTGTCGCTCAGGTCGTAGTTGTTCACGGACTTCGACAGAACGATCATCTTCGTCTTTTCGGCGGTGGTGCGCGTCAGCAAGCCTTGCTGCACCAGCGCGTCATACCCCGCGGTGTCGCTCTCGTTGTCGGTATCGGCCTGCGCCGGAAATTTCTTTTCGCTGGGGTACAGGCACACGGGATGCGCACTGTAGTAACTCTCCAGACCGCTTTTGAGGTTCCCCGCGTTGTCCGTCGACTTTTTGCATCCACTGGCAACCAACAACCCTGCCGCAGCCAACATTGCCATTCCCATCCGTTTCGTTCTCATCGTGTTTTCCACCCGTTCCAGCCGGCTCAATCCCCGTACCTATACCGTCTGATGCAGCTTCGTTTGTCAGTGGTTGACGAAACATCAAAAAGGCGTGCCGTCAGAAGACGGCCTATCCGCATGGTGCCGTTCCCTGCCACTATGTTGCCCCTACGAAACAGAATCGAATCATTTCGTGGACATCCACCGGAACCTGTACACCGCCGCCATTTACCTGCCGCGTACTTCCCGATAGCCGGCCTTCCCGGTAGAGTCAAGGCATGTCGGCTCTCGTCTCTTGCCAATGGCTTGCGGATCGTCTCGGATCGCCCGAGATCGTTCTTCTGGATGCAACGCTGCCCCCGGTCGGCGTGGTGCCGAAGGTGGACACGCACGCGCTTTACCTGGAACAGCACCTGCCCGGCGCGGTGTTCTTCGACATCGATACGCTGTCGGACCACACCAGCGGCCTGCCCCACACGCTGCCCTCGGCGGAGAGTTTTGCCGCAGCCATGGCGAAGCTAGGCGTGCCCTCAAACGCGACACTCGTCGTGTACGAGCAGGGGAACGTCTTCAGCGCGCCGCGTGCGCGGTGGATGCTGCAGACCATGGGCGCAGCGGACGTTTACCTGCTCGACGGCGGCCTGCAGGCGTGGATCGGCGACGGCCTGCCCACCGAATCCGGTGAAGTCCAGCGCGAACCGGCGATCTTCGACGCGGTGCTGGACGCCGCTGCCGTAACGACCTACGCGGAATTGCAAGAGAAACTGGCAACTCCCTCGCAGGTGCTGGACGCACGCAGCGCCGGACGCTTCTCCGGTACCGCACCGGAGCCCCGACCGGGCCTGAGCAGCGGCCACATGCCCGGTTCCATCAACACGCCCTACACCGACCTGGCCGACGGCCAGCGCATGAAGTCCGTCGCCGCGCTGCAGGAGGTGTTCGGCGAACGCGGCGTCGACCTGTACAGCCCCATCACCGCGACCTGCGGCTCCGGCGTGACGGCAGCCGTGGTGCTGCTGGCGGCGGAACTCGCCGGCGCCACCGGCCTATCGCTCTACGACGGCTCGTGGGCCGAGTACGCGCAGGAGCCGAATGCCGTGATCGAGAAGAGTTGAAAAGAGTTGAGAGTTGGGAGAAGAAAGTGGTAAATAAAGACAAAGCAGTTACCCTCTACGTTTATTCACTACTTTCTACTTTTCACTCTTTAATTCCAACTCCTAACTTACATATATTCGCTGCCGTATTGCACCGGAATCTGCGTGAACGCAATGCGCGTGGGTGCACTGTCGCGCGCGGCCAGCATGCCGGCGAAGTGCAGCGTGGTGTGGCCGTACTTCAGGTTCAGCTTGTCCAGCGTGCGCGACAGTTCGTTGCGATTGTCGGGGTCACCAAAAAGCGTGGGCTGAATATCGTTTTCCGGCAGCAAGCGGCCCAACGTCACGCCCACGAAAAACGGCTTGCCGAAGCCTTCGCCTGTCGGCTGCTGCGCCCACAGCTTCGTCAGCGTTTCTAAAAGCGAGAGGGTGTCCTGGCACTCCGGAAAGCGCGCCTCCATGGCCCAACCATCGTGCTTGATGCCGCTGGTGTGCTGCTTGACCGTGTCGCCGCGCCGCTGCAGGTCTTCGCGGCTGAGCTGGTAGCGCACCGTCAGCGCGAGTGAACCGGCACAGAACTTTTCCATGCGCAGCCGCATGCCGGCTTTGTGCAGCAGCTTGTGCGCCACCGCCCATGCGCCCCCGGGCGTGCGGTGTTGCGGGCCCAGCACGTGGCTGTGGCCGAGCGATTTCTGCAACTCGGTCGGCACCGGCGCGCCGTCGTCGCCGGTGTCGTGGCCGCGCAGCCAGTGGTATAGCCGGTCACCCCATACGCTGTTCCAAAGCGCGTGCATGCCTGTGCGGTCGAGCGCCAGCAACTGCGGCATCGTCAGGATGCCCTTGCGGTTCAGCATTGCCTCGGTCCGCGCACCGACGCCCGGCAGGTCGCGCAGTTCCAGGTGCGCAATGGCGCGCGGCAACTGCGACGGCAAGAGGCCGATCAGCCCATTCGGCTTTTGCATATCGCTCGCAATCTTTGCCAGATAGCGATTCGGCGCCATGCCGATGGAGCAGCGCAGCGTTTTACCCACATCATCCTGGATGGCCTGCTTGATTTCGAGCGCGATGGCACGCGCACGCGGCGGCTGCTGCTCCCGGCCGATCAACTGGCACACCATCTCATCGATCGACGGCGTGTGCGCCACAGGGCAGCACCGCTCCACCGCGGCGGCGATGCGGTCGATATAGAAGGTCGCGATCAGCATCACCGTCGGCAGGAATAGCCAGAAGGCCATCACCACCACGCCGATGGTTCCAACCAGGTTCGCCAGCCAGTCCGGCCAGGAGTAGGCAGCCAGCAACGCGCCGATCCCCCAGATGCTGGCGGCCAGCAGCAGCCGCTCCTCCAAGCCCGCCATCTTCGGCGCG
>CBAAAH010000264.1:0-4397 GCA_964658865.1 uncultured Granulicella sp. | reverse complement strand
ACGCCAGTTACCGACACATAGAGCCAGATCGGATACGTCCAGCGCGCGACCTTGCGATGCTGCGAAAAGCGCTCCGATAGCGACAGGAAAAACGTGATCAGCACCAAGGGCAGAGCGACGACCGAAAGAAAAATATGCGACAGCAGCAGGCTGATGTAGGTGTTCCACAGCACCCCGGCGTGCGCAATGGGCAACTTGTACTCGCCATGCAACGCATGGTTTGCGATATAAGACACAAGGAAAAGCGTCGAAAACACAAACGCCGTAAACATGGCGGCGCGATGCCGGCGCACCTGCCTACGGCGAATGAACGACACGCCTACGGCCAGTGCCACGGCGGAGCAGGCATTGAACACCGCGTTCAGCGTCGGCAGGAAAAGAAACCGTGTGTGCGCGGTATCGATCGGCGGGTGCAGGTACACCAGCCAGGCTAGAAACAGGCTGGCGACTGTGCTGACCGCAAGAATGGCCCAGATGGCGCGGGCGGGCGTATGCAGGCGTTCAGCGGGTGGAACGGCTTGTTCTGCGAAGTGGTTGGTGGCAGGCATGAAATCCAGAAGTTCCTAGTAGGCGATACGGCCGCGCGCGTTCAGGATCATGGCGGCGAGCAGAAGAGGAAGGTACAGCACGCTGAACTTCAGCAGGTTGCGCGCAATGGTGCGCGATTCGTCCAGCGGCAGGCCGCGTGTAATGCGTAAAAAGCGAACGGTATACAGCAGGTAGCCGAGCCCCAGAACGATCGCGGCTGCGCCATAGAACCAGCCGGTGATGCCGAGCCACACGGGCCACAGGCTCACGGGAATCATGAGTACGGCATAAAACAGTGCCTGCGCCGCAGTGGCGCGGCCGCCCGGCGATACCACGGCTGTCACGCGAATGCCGGCCTTGGCATAGTCCGCGCGGTACAGCCAGCCAATTGCCTCAAAATGGGGAAACTGCCAGACGAACAGCAGCGCAAACAGCGCCACGGCCTGCCATTCAATCAGGCCGCGTGCTGCCGTCCAGCCGATAAGCGGTGGTAACGCGCCAGGAAACGCACCGATGAACGTTGCAACCATGCTGATGCGTTTGAGGGGCGTGTACACCGCGACGTAGCTCACCGAGGTCAGCAACGTTAAAAAGCCGGTCAGCGGGTTCGTCGTGGCGGCCAGAAACAGGGAACCGCAGATGATGCACAACAGACCGAGCACAGACCCGTGCACAAGGCCGATGCGTTGTGTCGCCATGGGCCTGCGCGAGGTGCGCGGCATCAGCGCATCCGTGCGGCGTTCCAACGCCTGGTTCAGCGCACTTGACCCCGCACTGACGATTGCGATGCCACCCATCGCCTCGGCAAACTGCAGGTGGAGCGGGCTGATGCCGGAGCGCAGGCAGCCCAGGTAATATCCCGCTGCGGCCGTAATCACGATCATAAGAGAGACGCGCAGCTTGAAGAGTTCGGCATAATCCGCCATCAGCGTATGCCGGCGGGTTACGGGAGATGCCGTGATGGAGACAGTCGTGGCCATGTTGCGGTCAACTTCAAGCATAGCGCGGATGAGCGCCGCGAACCGGCAGGGGAGCGATCAGCGCCCGGAGTGTGGGATGGTTGCCGCGGTTCAGCGCAGACCGGCAGCAGTCAGCACGGCTGCGGCGGTCTGCTGCGGCGTTTGCGCGGTGGTGGTCACAATCTTCCGCGCAACCCGGCGGTATAGCGGCGTTCGATACCGAAACCGTTCTCCTGCGGTACCCGGGTCCACCAAGTTTGGCCGGTCTGCCGCGGTGCCGGTCTGTGCGGTGCACCGTTCCAGCAGCGTGTTCAGCGGTGCGTCCAGCAGCACCACGGCGGTTCCGGGGGTTTGCTCCAGCAGCAGCCGGTTTGCCAGCACCTCTGGCGCGCCACCGCCCAGCGCGATAATTACCTGCCGCTCGCCCAGGGCATGCGCAATAGCCGAAGTTTCCATGCGCCGAAAGACGAACTCTCCCAGTTTGCTGAAAATTTGCACGACCGTCATGCCGGCTCGCGCCTCAATGTCGCGGTCGATATCCAGAAAACGCCAGCCCATCTGCTCCGCCAGAAGTACGCCGACGGTCGATTTTCCAGCACCCATAAAGCCGGTCAGCACCAGCCGATGCACAGGGGCTGTTCGCTCCGACGGCGCGGCGGCAATGCCCGTCAATGGTTGAAGCTGGTCTGCAAGGGGGGCGGCGGCTGGCATCGGGGTAAGCTCCTGGGATGAATCGAGAGGGAAATGGAAAAGCCGCAACCTTTGCGGGTTGCGGCTCTTGGGAAAGTTCAACTGCGGTCCTGAACTCACTTCGCGTGAGGAAGAAATCGCGTCGCACTCGCTCGAGCCGCCACTGGCCACCAGTAGCGGGTCGTAAACGAGGCGAACTGAACGTGCTGTGACATCGTCACCACGAAGGTTACACTATTGGGAACAACCGCGCAACGGCGGCTAATCGACAGACGGCTAGTTGACCTTAAAGTCTGTTCCTGCGGGTAACGGCGAGTCGGTGCTGAGCTTGCTTTGAATCGCCGACCATACCTCGGAACTGGGACCTTCGACCTCCGGTTCCAGCAGCATGCGCGCAGTTTCGGCAATATATTCCAGATCCCGCACAAGTTCCGCAGCCTGCGGGCAGTCTCGCAGAATCGGTGCAAAACGAGGGTCGGCACTGAGCTTTCCGCCTTGGGCACGCTCAAACAATTCCGGCAGCGCTTCCTCGAATTCCTTGCAGGTCCACACGCGATTGGGTTGGTTCAAATCGATCATCGGGCTAGTTCTCCCTGTTGAGCGGGCACGACGGCCTGCTCGTTCTGGCGCAGGATTTCACGGAGTTTCAGTCGTGCCTTGTGTAACTGCGACTTGCTATTGCCCGTTGAGCATTCCAGCATCTCCGCAATTTCGTTGTGCTCGTAGCCTTCCACGTCGTGCAGCACAAACACCAGCCGGTATCCCGGAGGCAGCGTTCCGACAGCCCGCTCCAGCGCAACACGGTCGACCGAGCCGGAAAGCCGCGGGTCGCGCGAACCGAAGTCCCGCTTTGGCGCATCCTCTTCCGACGGGTTGATCGTCTCTTCCAGTGAGACCAGTTGCAGGCCCTTCTTGCGCAGGTGCATCAAGACTAAATTGACCGTAAGACGATGCAGCCAGGTGGAAAATGCGCTTTCGCCACGAAACGATCCAAGCTTGCGGTACAGGTGCAGGAAGGCTTCCTGCGTCATGTCTTCCGCTTCACTCACGTTGCCAAGCATGCGTAGGCACAGCGTGTAAACGCGACGTTTGTGCAAAGAGTACAACTTCGAAAATGCATCCGGATCGCCATTTTTTGCGCGCTCCAAGGCATCGGCCTCACCCGCGATGGGTGGGTTTCGTTTAAACAGCCCGGGAGCGGGCGTCGAGTTTGCCTGTGTCATTCCGTAAACCTGTGTGTGCATTGGCCTCGCGATCCTGGCGCGCCGAGATTGACGCGCGAAAGTGATTGCTTCCGCACCGATGCCTTTCTCAAAAGAATACAGTACGCGCAGACCCTGTACTCACTTCGCCTGGGCAGCAGTGAACATACATGGGAGAGCCGTGGCGTTTGGCAGGTTGTCTGTTGTGACGACATTTCTCTGCACTGGACTCACCGTTATTACGACCCGATATAACGGGCATACAGCGTTCGCGCGCGCACTGGGTCTGACGTTCCTTGCACCACGGTGCGGCCGTCGGGAAACACGTTGAGCGTGTTAACGCCGACGGAAAACCGCAGCATCAGGGAGTTGAATCGCACCTCGCCGTGAGGTCGCAGGCGTTCGGCCAGTTCGACCAGGCTCACCGGCCGGTGATGTTCGTGGATCTGTACGGAGTTCCGGCCGCAAAGCGTGACGTGCGACCGGGCTTCTCCGCGCAAGTGAACGAAGTTACGCCGACCGCAGACGGAGCAGCTCGCTCGCGGCCTGCCGGCATTGACCTGCGCGGTTTCACCGCTCCACAGATCCATCGACCACAGCGTTTGCCGCAGCGCGGGGGTGTCGCCAACCAGCAGTTTAAGTGCCTCGGTGACCTGCAGCGATGCCGCAAGATTGACTGCCGTATTCAGAATTCCAGCGGTATCGCAGGTCTCCACGGTGCCGCTCGGTGGTTCCGGGAACAGGCACGCAAGGCAGGCTGTCATCGCCGGCCGTATCGTCATGGTCGCGGCGTAACTGCCGATGGCGGCGGCGTAAATCCAGGGTTTGCCCTGTTCCACGGCGTAATCGTTCAGCAGGTAGCGTGTTTCAAAGTTGTCCGTGCCATCCAGCACCAGGTCTGCCCCGGCAAGCAGCGCATGCACGTTGCCGGGGACTAAGTCGGACACCCGTGCGTGTACCTCGACGTCACGGTTTACCCCGGCCAGGTGCCGGCGCGCGGCCTCCGCCTTAGGCATCG
>CBAAAH010000263.1:0-4402 GCA_964658865.1 uncultured Granulicella sp. | reverse complement strand
TCAACTCCAAGCACTTCGCCCTTACGGAGAGCGATGCAACCCTGGCCGGCAACATTGCGCTCGGCCTTCATCATGCCACCTTCCGCGAGTACTCCGCACAACAGGGCCGCTGGATGAGCCCCGATCCCTACTCCGGCAGCTATAATTTCACCAACCCGCAAAGCTTCAACCGCTACAGCTACATCAACGGGTCACCACTCAGCGGCAACGATCCCAGCGGATTGGATGGCGAAGGATCGGGACCATCTCCGGTATCAGCGGTTGCATCGGTGCCGTACTCTCTGAGGGCACCAGCGTGTCGTCCGACCTCGGATGTGCCGCCGAGATCTTTAACCTGTTTTTCAACCGCCCGCATTTCACTGGCAGCCTGAAGCCCCGCCCAAGCACACCCGGCGGCAATCAACCCGACCCATGGAGCGAGAACAACGGGTACCTTTACAATAAATACCGGACAGGAAATCCCATCAGCGGCTTAGGCGGCGTGCTCGGCTTTCCTACTTCGGCGGGATGCGAGTTCGGGGCATGCGGGGGAGGAATGGGTTTTCAGCAAGCCACTGATCCGTTATCTACAAACCATGGTGTGGGCTACACCGTGGCCAGCATCTCTGAGCTGTTCGGAAGCGGGTTTCCTTTTGCTGATTGGACAGATACAAATCACAGATTGTTTGGTACGCATTACTGCGGACCTGGTGGTGGTGGAAGTAGCACTGGCCAACCAGCAGACCCCTTGTGTCAAGCTCATGACACCTGCCTGGACCAGTCCCATTTAACTTGGGAAGACGAAACTAAAAGACTACCGAAGAAAGTGGGAGACCAAATGCAAAGATGCAATCAATCACTTTGCAATGCTGCTGCTAAAGTCCGAACACCCAGTACGATGGCTATCAATGCGTTCTTTCACGTCTATGGAAACTACACATGCCATTAAGCAAACTACCACGGCGCTTTGGGCTAGGAGCTTTGAATGTCTGTGTCATTTTAGTTGGAGCCACAGTTGTTCTGACTGATAGTATTGTAGCCTTTGGACTTCTGTTTATGAGTCCGAGTCACTATTCTGGGCTTTTATGGATAAAGGTATTATTGGCTTGTTTTCTGGATCTTCCAGCACTCATTATGAGTGCATGGAAGCCAAGAATAGGAGCTTTAGTAATATTCTTCGGAATCACAAGCACTTTTCTTTATGAGATTGTTTTTTTCAGTTTGGCAAATCAACTGCCACTTAAGCCAGTCATTTTGCAAGACACCTGTTTTCTCGGTACTAAGCTTATTTTAGTGGGGTTAATTTTAATGTCAGCTCACAAGGCGGAGATGGTTACATAAATAAGTGAGGCAGCTAACGAGGACAGAAGACGCAAGTCTGCAACAGTTCTGGCTCCGATGTCTTTTGGCGGTGTGGATCATCCCTCTAGAAGCCTGCCATTTAGTTTTAGAGGAACTAAAAGTTACGGATGGCCTTGGAGATGCGGCACCCGGTCTGATCAAGGCGTGCTACTACCTGCAGAACTTTTCCGGCAGCTCTCACATCTTTTACCAGCACCAGGATTACCTGGGAACCGAGCGGTACCGGACGAACGCCAACGGAGGTCCGGAAAGCTACTTCTGGTCGCAGGCCTACGGGGATTCGCAGGTGACCGGAGGCTCCGACGTCAACTCCAAGCACTTCGCCCTTACGGAGAGCGATGCAACCCTGGCCGGCAACATCGGAAAGAACACCTCCAGGCCTTCCTGATAGCCTACAACTTCGCCAAGCGCCTCAAGACTCTCAAGGTGCTTACTCCCTATCAGTTCATCCGCGCCGCTTAGCAGAAAGACCCTGAGCGGTTTACTCTCAACCCTATTCACCACACTCCGGCACTAAACAGCCCGTGGCTCCCTTCCAACAACCCAAACCTGAAAATGTCGATACGCCCCTGCGTTGCGATGCTTACTTGCGCAGGTGAACGACTCGCAATCCATCGTCCAGAAATTCGTTGAACAGGAAGCCGAGCGCGGCACCCCCAATGGATCCGGCATAGTTTTCTACCGTCTGGGATCCGCTGCGATCGCGCTCTGGATAGAACGCGTTGGCGGCGCCTGCGGCCACCGCGTAACCCGCCAGCAGCGGCAGGTTGACCGTCTGCTTTCCGCTGTCGGTGCGCGTAATGACGGTACGCGTCGCCGCGTAAATGGCACGGTTTACCAGCTTGTGCTGGCGTCCCAGCTCGTAGTAGCGCGGGTCGTCACGCAATAGCGGCGCGAAGAATGAATCGGTCGCCAGCGTCTGTATCGTGCCGCGCGCTGCCGCTGCACCGTAGCGCTGGCCGTATGGGCCCCAGCCCTGGCCATAATGCGGTGCGGAATCCACAGCCTGCGAGTAAGCGGACGAAATGCCCCATGCCAGAATGTTGACCGGCTGCACCGCCTGCACAAAGCCGAACTTCACCTTATCGCCGGCTGAAAGCGGTTGTGCTGCCTGCATAGGCAGGATAATGCCCGTGTATTTTGCCGCGACAGGCCCGTTCTTGGGCGCGAGCGAGGGAACGCCCGCCTGGCCCTCGTCGACCATGGTGGAAGGTGCTTCCGGCAGTAACGTGTCCGCGGAGGAGGACACTGCGGACACGGCCGCAACCGGTGTTGTGGCGAGCGTCTGACGGGCAATCTGTGCATGGGCGGCAACGGTGGTAGCAGCAACGGCAAGACAGGCCAGCGCGTAGCGAGAAACCGAAAAATGGATAAAACCTGGGCGCATCGCGTGCGTCTCCTTCAAGCGGGCGTGCTGCATGAACCTCTTTATTCAGGCTTGCGCAAAGTTTGCCGGCAATTTTCATATGAGAGTCGCGTAAGACGTTCCGCGTTGCATGAATGCGGCCTCCCCGTGGGCACACAGCACTTTAGAAGGTAACCAGTCTGGCCCCTGTGCCGATTTGGAGATTGCCCGAACTCGCAAGCCGCTCTCCAATGGGGTGTGCGCGTTTGCACAAAGACGTGCAGGAGTGTGCCATGGCAGAGCAGGACCCCGCAGGCCGTCCAGGATTTGGCGACGAAGTAAGAAATGCCGCGGCAAAAGCCGAGGATGAAGTGCACCGGCTGATTCGCTATTTGAACGAGGAGGTTGTGCCCGACGTTCGCCGGCACGGCTCGGCGGCACTGCGCACCGCCGCCGCCAGCCTGAAAGAGCTTGCCGAAAAGATGGACGATAAGCGGCCTTGATGCGGCAGGAGCATGGCCGGTGGCCGCCGCCTGCAGACCCTCCGGGGACTTCGCGCGCCACGCTATTTGCCCCGGCCGCCGCACGGGGGTCGCTCTACGCCTGGCGGTCGTTTGTCCTCGCCTCGGCTGCACTGCTGCTTTGGACGACCACCGGATGCCACAAGAAAGCTCAGGTGAGCCGGCAAAGCATGCCGCCGCCGCCTGCAACGCGCCGCGCGCCTACCGTCACCACGGGGCGTCGCACCCCGGCGCCGCTGCCGCGCGGTGCGGATAACCTGCCCAACGGCGGCAGGGAGCACTCCATAGAGGTGGGCATGGCAAGCTGGTATGCGCCCAGCGGCCGCCGCAGCGCCAACGGTGAGGTATACGACGGCAACTCGCTGACCGCGGCACATCGCACGCTGCCCATGGGTACCGTCCTTCGCGTTACCAATCTCACGACCGGCCTTACCGCGACTGTCACCGTGACGGATCGCGGACCGTTCGTGCCGGGCCGCGTGCTCGACCTGTCCACGGCCGCCGCCAGGGCAACCGGCGTGTACCGCATGGGCGTGGCGCAGGTGCGCATCGAGGTGGTGCAGCAGGGGCCGAACGTCGCGCTGGACGGCAAGTGGTGCGTGCAGATTGGTGCCTTTAAAGAGGAGGACAACGCCACCGCGCTGAAGGCAGAGCTGCAGCGACGGTACAGCACCGTGGCACGGGTCATCGAGTTTCAAGGCGCGACCGGCTACTGGGTGCGCCTGAATCCGCTCAATGGAGACCGTGCGCGTGCCACGGGCATTGCGCAGAGCCTGAAACCCAGCGAAGCCGCCGCGCAGGCATGGCTGGTGCGGCTGGACTGAAGAGCCCACTCAAGTGTCGATGCATCAAGGGCCTGCGCATGTTGATGGCTCATCGAGCGAATCGGGTCTGAATCGAATTCCCGCAGCACATCACTGTCGGCGTCGATGCCAAGACCGAGCACATCCTGTCCCATCAATCCACCTGCAGAATCAGGCACTTCAGGTAGCGGGTTTCAGGCAGGGTCAGCACCTCCGGATGATCGGGTGCGGCGGCTCGGGTTTCCAGCAGACGCACATGCCGGCCTGTGTCGGCGGCGGCTTCGGCCACGGTATGCGTGAACGCCTCCAGCGAAATGTGGTGTGAGCAGGAGCACGTCACCAGGATGCCGCCCGGTTGCAGCATGCGCAGTGCACGCAGGTTCAGCTCCTTG
>CBAAAH010000262.1:0-4409 GCA_964658865.1 uncultured Granulicella sp. | reverse complement strand
TGCCTCGGTGCAGGTACGGTCTGCATCGACCAGGCAGGAAAACAGCATGCGCGTAAAGAATGCGAGGGCAAACGGCATTTCTTTTCCGGTTGGACGAAAGGGAAGGAGCAGCGGTGGCAAGCTGAGGTGGGGATCGGCAACGTGCGGCAGCGTCACATGTGCGGGGTCAAGGCGCGCTTCGAGCGTGCTGCCAGCGGAAGCGTCGGTCTGAATGCGGGCGTTGGGCAAGCCGGCATGATGGCCGGCAATGCAGTACGCCAGCAGCTCGCCGGCGATTGGTCCGCCGTGCGTGGCGGGATGTGTCGTGTAATATTTAGCGGCATAGCGAGCGCCGAACGTCGAGTGATCGACACGGTGCACCGCTGCAGGTTCCTCCGTGCTAGCGTCTTGTGCCTCTCGCGGATTTGCCGCACGTAGCATGGCCTGGAACTCCGCCGAAGCCTTGCCTAGATCGTGGCATCGCCCGAGAGCATCTCCCCAGGAACCCGCACCAAAGGCAGACGCATAATCTTTCGCAAGTACCGCCACTTCCTCCAGGTGGGTTGCGAGTAACTCCCACTCGCTTTCGTCGTGGCCTGTAAGGGTGTGCGCGTAAATCGCTTCGTTTGATTCACCAGACATCTGCATGCGAGCAGGTTAACGCAGAGCTGCCTGGATGGGAGACGGGGAGCAAGCCTCCAGCCTCCTATCTTCAATGCTCCAGCAGGGCAGAGAACTTACTTGCTTCCCAATCCGTCATGCTGGTGGTAATTGGGATACGCGGGTGCTGGAAACGTGCCCGGAGGATTCTTTTTGAGTTCGTCCATCACGTACGTCACGGCGCGTTCCAGTTGCGGGTCGTGTCCATCGCGAACGGCTTTCGGGTCGTCTTCGACTTCGATGTCCGGGGCGACACCGATGTTCTCCACCTCAAAGTCGCCGTGCAAACCGTAAAGTGCGGTGCGTGGAGCGGTAATGTTGCCGCCATCCAGCAATACCGGGTAGCCGCCGATGCCGACGAGGCCGCCCCACGTGCGTGTGCCGACGAGCGGGCCGAGTTTCGCCTGGCGGAAGAGCCACGGCATGGCATCACCGCCGGAACCAGCGTTCTGGTTGATGAGCATGGCTTTCGGTCCGAAAATGGCACCGGTGGGTTCCGTCGTGCGCAGGCCCTGCCGCGATTCGTAGTTGAGCATGGGCGTGCGCTTGAGCACGTCGATCACGTAATCCGCAATGTCCCCACCCTGGTTGTAGCGCTCGTCGATGACGACGGCTTTGCGGTCGGTCTGAGCGAAAAAGTAACGGTTGAAGCTGTTGAAGCCACCGCTTCCCGTATCTGGCAGGTACACGTAGGCGACCTGTCCGTGAGAGAGTTCGGACGTGCGCTTGATGTTGTTTTCGATCCACTCATACGAGCGCATGGCACGCTCGCTGGGCACGGGCACCACGAGGATATCCCGAGCATTTTTGCCGTCGGGTGTGGGTCCGACGCTGAGAGTGGTCTGCCTGCCTGCCAAGCCTTCAAAGGCGGCGTACAGGTTGTCGGTCGCGTGCAGTGGTGTTCCATTGATGGCGAGCAGATAGTCACCCTCATGCACGTTGACGCCCGGCTGGGTGAGCGGAGAGTAAAGCTGCGGGTTCCAGTTGCCGCCCTGCACGATGTGGGCGATGCGGTAACGATCCTGATCGATGACGTAGTTAGCGCCAAGCAGACCCGTTTTAGGCGAGTCGTCCGAGCTGCCCGGGCCGCTCACAAACATGTGGCCGACGGTGATCTCACCGAGCATTTCCTGCTGCAGGTAGGTCAGGTCGGAACGGCAGCTGAGGCCGTCGACGTAGGGCTGGTATTTCGCTTCAATCTTTTTCAGGCTCAGCCCGTGGAAGCCAGGATCGTAGAAGAATTCGCGCTCGATGCGCCAGCTTTCGGCGTACATCTGTCGCCACTCGGCACGCGGGTCAACCCTGGTCTGCATGGCGTCGGTATGCAGCGGCTTGCCCGGTGTGCCGTCGGCCGCGGCCGGGTTCAGGTCAGAACCAGTCGCGATGAAATAGCCGTCGCCCTTGCGGTAGAGCAGCTTGTCTCCGTCGATAGAGACGACCATGCTGGCGGCGTTGTGCAGGATGTCTTCCGTCTTGCGGCTCTCCAGCGTAAAGCGATAGATGGAGCGCAGCATGGCAGGTCCGCCGCCGGCGGAATTGGCCGCGGCATTCCCTTCACCCAAAAGAATGACGCCGGTTTTGCCTGGGGAAAGTGCAACGTAGTTTCGCGCGGGAATGGGAAGGGCGAGGATGCGCTGCTGGATGCCGGCAAGGTCGATCTTTGTTGCGGGCAGTGTGTCCTCGGGTTTCTTGTCCTTACCGGTGCCGGTGCCTTCCTTCTTCTCATCGCTCTTGCCGGCGTCGGTGGCTGCGGGTTTTTTGTCCGCGTCGGGCTTGTCCTTTTCGTCGTCGCTTTGCGGCGGAATAGGGCTGAGCTCATCCTTGCTGAGCACCGCGACGTACACACTTGCGGTGGTAGTGCGGTTGAAGCTGCCGAGGCCGAAGCCGTCGATCGCCGGGCCGATGTCCGTGCTGGCGGTGAAAAAGATGTACTTTCCACCTGCATCGAAAATAGGGTTAGTAACGTTGGACATACCGTCGGTGATCTGCGTGGACTTGCCTGTGGAGATCTCATACAGAAACGCCGCGTTTTCCAGTGAAGGTAGCGAGCGCGCGTAGAGAATCCACTTTGCGTCTGGAGAGAAGCTGGCGGAAAAGCCGGCGGGCCCGAAGCCTTCACGCAGGTCCTGGTCGACCTTGATGGGCTTGGCCGGACCAAGTGCGGGATCGAGATTGAGGTACCAGAGGTTGAGCCGCTTGTCAGAGTAGAGCAGGCGTTTGGAATCGGGCGACCACTTGGGGGAATAATAATAGGTCGGCGGCTGGCCGGGTTCAGCCTGCGCCAGGTCGACAACACGCGGTGGTGCGAGGCCGTCCTGGTCGCGAATGTAAAGCTCGTATTCGCCGGAGGCATCGCTGAAGTACGCCACGTGCTTGCCATCCGCCGACCAGGCGGGTTCTCGCTCGGCGGCGTTGGAGGTGCGGGTTAAGTTGCGGACGTCTCCCTTGTCGGCGGGAACGGTAAAGATTTCTCCATGCGCTTCAAACAAACCGCGAACGCCCGTGGGCGAGAGGCCGACATTTTGAATTTCGTCGGCGGATACCTTGGCGATGTGCGGAAGGAGCGCGGGCAGATCTCCATCCAGGGTGACGTTCAGAACGTTGTCTTTGCCGGAGGCTGCATCGACCAGGTGAATGACACCGAACTGCTCATATGCGAGAGTGCCTGTGTGCCCGGAGAGTGTCTTGAGGTCGAGACCCTTGTTTTCGACCATCTGCTTTACGGCTTTGGTGCCGATGTCGTAGCGGAACAGCGAGACAGGGCCGTTGCGGTCTGAAAGAAAGTAAATTGCATCACCCATCCAGACGGGGTGCGTATCGTTCGAGTTTTCGCGCGGCACCTTCACGCGGTCCAGCGATTTGAGATCGACGATCCAGATGGGTTCGGTCATGCGCGGCAATAACATCCCGTTTGCGCGCGCCACTGCGTTTCACGAGATGATCCCCGGCCATTTTCTACAGGGGTACATGGGCGCGCGATACCACAGCTATCGGGAGCCCTTCAGCACTCCGTTCTGGGTAGAAGGCAATGCCCTCTGGTGGGAGATGCTGTTCTGGGACAGGGGATTCGACCGCACGCCGGAGCAACGCGTCGGTGCGCTTGTGTGGCGCATGCACCGTTCCGCCCGGGTCATCTTCACGATGAACTTTCACCTTGGCCGGTGGACGCCGCAGCAGTGTGTGCAACTTCTGGTCGATGGCGTTGGCTTTGAGCCGGACAACGCGACGGCGGAGGTTCGTCGATCATTCGACGGCTCCGTCGGGCCGCTGTACCAAAGTGCGTACCTGATGGGTGCCTTGCAATTCCGTGCGCTGCACCGCGAGCTTGTCGGCTCGCACCGGATGACGGAACGGCAGTTCGCCGACACGGTATTGCAGGAGCATGCCATGCCGGTCTCCCTGCTGCGCGCGTACCTGGAACGCCAGGCCTGGTCGCCGGAGTTTGAGCCTGCATGGAAGTTTTATGGCGAACACCCCACCCATGCCGACACGGACACGACGAAATTGCAATGAAATGCGCAGGTTCCTGCAGGCGTTACGGCAAGTGTGCCTTGCCGTTTGAAAGAATTATGAATCGTTGAGTATATTTCTGTTGCAATTCTGTATACAAATCCGCATACTTCTCTCCACCACCGCATGGAGCAGGTTCTGAGTCTGGCTGGATAACCGCAGTCGATGCACTGTCGTTTGAAACCGTCGGTTCCATGGACCAGCGTGGCAACGGAGGAGGGCTGTATGTCGAAGAGTCTTTTAGGAAAATCGAGGGGGGC
>CBAAAH010000261.1:0-4454 GCA_964658865.1 uncultured Granulicella sp. | reverse complement strand
CTGCCGCAGGCCCGCTTTGCGCCGCCGCGATTATTGCCTCCGCGGCATTTTCCACGTAGATGAAACCACCGGTGGCGCGGCCGCCATCAATCGTTGCCATCAGTCGCTGCCGCAGCAGCTTCGCCATCTCGACCGTAAAATCTTTCCCGCGCGGTCCATAGATCGTCGCGGGACGCACTACCGTGACGGGCAGACCACGAGTGGCGGCGGCCCATACCTCGCGCTCCCCCTGCACTTTGGTTCGATTGTAGGGTAGCGCCGTCTCGACCATCGGCAGGCTCTCGTCGCCGGTCAACAGCGGATATCCGTACACATCCGTTGTGCTGACGTGCACAAACCGCTGCAATCCCGGAACCGCCTCCGCCACGGCCAGCAGGTTGCGCGTGCCTGTCACATTCGAGGTGATGTACTGCTGCAATGGTGCCCAGTCGGTGGAACATGCGGCGCAATGGAAGACGTGCGTCGCCCTAGCGGCCGCCCGCGTGAGTGCCGCAACGTCGCTGAGGTCTCCCGGTACCACGTCGATGCCGAGGCCATCCAAATGCCCCAACGACGCAGGAGACCGGACAAGCACGACCACGTTCGCACCCTGCCCTGCGAGCATCTGCGCTAGATGACCCCCCAGAAAGCCGCTCGCCCCCGTCACCAGCGCGCGCACGCGGTCTAGCTCTGCGCCAACTGCCGGAATGCGTCCAGCACAAAGCTCAACTGGTCGAGCGTGTGCGCCGCCGTAACGCACAGCCGCAGCCGTGCCACCCCCTGCGCCACCGCCGGAAACATGACGGGGGCGGCGATGATGCCGAAATTACGCAGCTTGCGCGCGAACAGCGCCGTCGTGGCCTCATCTTTCAGCACAACGGGAATGACCGCGGTCGTGGAAAGACCCGTGTCGTAGCCGAGCGCACGCAGGCCATCGCGCAGAAAGTCGCCGTTTCGCTTAATTGTGGCAACGCGCCACGGCTCCTCTCGCAGCACCGCAAGCCCCGTCGTTACCGCTGCAACCGATGACGCAGCGAGTGCCGCCGAAAAGATATACGGCGACGACGCATGCTGCAGAAAAATCGCGACCTCGCGCGAACACGCCACAAATCCACCGCTCGCCGGGATGGACTTTGCCAGGGAGCCGGTCCATAGATCGACTTCGCTCGTGTCGATCCCGAAATGTTCGTCGGTTCCACGGCCGGTCGCGCCCAGCACGCCCGATGCGTGCGCCTCGTCCATCAGCAAAAAACAGCCGAACTCCTTTTTCAGTGCAATGAGTTCAGGCAGAATGCAAATGTCGCCATCCATGCTGAACACGCCATCCGAGATGATCAGGGTGCGGTTCGCGGTCGTCGGCTTTTCCAGTTCCGCACGCACGGCGGCGGCATCGTTGTGCCGGAATTTTTGCACCTGCACGCCCGCCATGCGGCATGCATCCATCAGGCTGCGATGGCAGAACTCGTCAAGAATCACGCGATCCGATGGTCCGAACAGCCCATAAATGACGGCCAGATTCGCCATGTAGCCGCTGGACACCGTCAGCGCAGCCTCGGTTCCCTTGAACGCCGCGAGATCGCGCTCCATCACGGCGTGCACGTCCAGCGTGCCGGTCAGCAGGCGTGCGCCGCTGGTGCTTGTGCCGTACCGCTTCACCGCGTCCATGGCCGCCCCGTCGATGCGCGGATCGCCGATCAGGCCCAGGTAGTCATAGGACGACATCATCAGCATTTGCTGGCCGTCCGCCGTCACGCACGGGCCGGCTTTTGCTTCCAGCGGCATGTGGAAGGGGTACGCGTCGACCGACACGGCAAGCGCCGTGCCTTCAAAGATGCGGCGGGCACGCGCGTCCAATAAATCGTTCTTCTTAAAGCTCCAGTTGCGCGGCTGCTGAAAGTAATCGCCGAACATCTCGCCGGAAGAAGATGGAAACGCGCGTTCAGATTGAACGCCTTCGAGAACTGCGGAAGGTGTGCTCATGTTCCACCATGGTATGCCTTTCGGGCTGCGTTTGGGGAACGGCGAGCGACAGAAGTTTGCCCGGCGAACATGCCTGGCCCTGCTACCCGGCGCGGCGAAGGTGGGGCAGCAAATGCAGCGCGATCGTCGGCGCACGGTGCAACGCTGCCGATGCCGGCGGCCGACGATACAGCAGCAGGATCAGCAGAAGCGTAAGAAGCAGTGCGACCACCACGCCTGAAGCCAGTGCCACTTTCCATCCCAAGGAAACGTCGTCCGGCGAAGCCACGTGCGGTTGTGCCGGGCGTTCGCGCACCGTGCCCTGCGTTTCACTCAGAACGCCAGACGGTCCCCGCAACCGACCGTTTCCGAAGGCTGGCTGAGGGTCCAGCACGCCTTCCGGCTGAGAAAGTGCTGGCACCGGTACCGACACCCGGGGTTCCGCCAGGGGTGCCGACGGCAGTTTCGGTTTCGAAGTCATGGAGGACGGCACCGAAGAAGGCGCTCCCGTGGATCGTCCTTCGCTCGTGGTTTTCACCACGGGCAAATTGCTCGCCGCCATCGGCACGGTCGGCAATGAAGTCACCGTGCGCGCGGGCCGCAGCGCATCCACACGTCGTGCCTCGTACTCCGCAGATCCCTCGGATAGCAGCTTGAGCACATCCCCGGCACTTTGCAGGCGGCGATCGCGATCCTTCATCAGCAGAGACCGAATCAGCCGGTCCAGGTCTCTCGGCAGATTCAGGTTCTTTTCTCGTGCTGGAATGGGATCGCGGTTCAGCAGCTCCGAAAAGACGATGGCGCTGGTTGCGCCGGAAAACGGCACCACGCCCGTTGCCATTTCGTATAGCACGGCGCCCAGGCTGAACAGATCCGATCGTGCGTCCAGCATTTCCCCACAGGCCTGCTCCGGCGACATATATTCCACCGTGCCCACGGTCGCGCCGGCACGGGTCAGGCCGTCCAAACTCGTCCTTCGATTGTCCGCTTCCAGTTTGGCCAAGCCAAAATCCAGCACTTTTACATCGACTGAGCCACGGGAGTTGTTGACAAGAAAAAGGTTCGCAGGCTTGATGTCGCGATGCACGATGCCCTTGGCGTGCGCCACCTGCAGCGCCAGGCCCACACGAAACGCGATCTCTCGGATGTCTCCCGATGGCACCTGACCGCGCAGCATCCGATCTTTCAGCGACTCCCCTTCCAGCAGTTCCATCACCAGGTATGGATCGCCGTCTTCGTCGCCGATATCGAACACGGTGCAGATATTCGGGTGGTTCAGCGACGAAACAAGCCGAGCCTCGCGAAGAAAGCGTTCCCGTGGCCCGCTTACGCCCGTTTCGCGATGCAACACCTTAACCGCGACCTGCCGCTCCAGCCGCGTATCGAGCGCACGATACACCGTTCCCATACCGCCGGTCCCAAGCTCTCCGAGCACCACATAGGGACCGAAGCGGCGGGATGTCGGCGCGTCATATTCCTCGCTGTCGAACGGTCGATACGGAACGGTCCACCCCTTCGCCAAGGCGCATCGATGTACTGGATCAATCGCAGCAGGCTTGGTGCAAACATCATAGCGGCAGGGGCCATGAAAGGGGCAGCGATTTGCACAGAAACGTGCCTTGCTTTGTAAATGTGCTCGGCACGAGAGCGCTGCTTTCACAGTCTGGGAAACGCCTTCAGGATATCCTCATCGCATGCAAGCCACGCACGCTGTCGTCGCCACGCTGCCGCAACGCTTTCCCGAAGGCCAGACGCTCCTCTTCGACGCCGATGACACGCTCTGGGAAAACAATATCTACTTCGAACGTGCCATCGCCGGGTTCGTCGCACTCGTTGACCACCCCACGCTGCCGCCGGCGGAAGTGCGCGACCACTTCAACGGCATGGAACATACGCGCGTGCAGGTGCACGGCTACGGAACAAAAAGTTTTCGCAAATCCATGGCGGCCTGTCTGCAGGAACTTGCCGGGCGGGAGCCATGCGACGCAGAGCATCGGCAACTTGACACCCTTGCGGCTTCCATTGCGACGGCGCCCATTGAACTCTTGCCTGGGGTGCGGCAGACGCTTGAAGAACTCGCCACGCGTCACCGGCTTGTTCTGGTGACTAAGGGCGACCCGGAAGAGCAACTGGAAAAACTGGATCGGTCTGGCCTTGCGCCGCTGTTCGACGCGGCAGAGGTGGTGCGTGAAAAGCATCGCGCCACCTATCAGGACCTGCGCAGCCGCCATCGTTTGAATGCTGCGACCACCTGGATGCTGGGGAACAGTCCCAAAAGCGATATCAATCCGGCCCTGGCCGCCGGTCTGCACACCGTATTTCTGCCGCACCGCAACACGTGGGTGCTGGAGCACGAATCTCTGATGGACGCTCCTTCCGGCCAGCACTGCATCAGGCTCGACCGGTTCGCGCAACTGACGGAACTGTTCTAGCCACGGCTGCGAGGAATTAGGCGGTGCCGCCGAGCGATGTTATAGTGGGGGAGTTGAGCAGCCGCAAGCCACTGTACCCACGGG
>CBAAAH010000260.1:0-4472 GCA_964658865.1 uncultured Granulicella sp. | reverse complement strand
CTGTCGATCTCCTTCTCCGCGGCTTTGCGTGCGGCCTCGCGCTCGGCGGCTTTCTGCGCATCGGCGATGGCCAGGTACTTGTCGAACGGCAGGCTGAACGCGAACAGTTCCGTGTGCTTCGCGTCGCCCGCGTGAATCTGTTTCACGTAGATTTCCGCGTGGCGCAGCAGTGGGTCGTCCAGGTCGCGCACGTCGTAAAACAGAAAGCCGTCGGCCGTGGCGTGCGGCGCGATGGCCGTGCTCTTGAAGCCGAAATCCTTGTCGTCGTCCAGGATTTTCTTGTCCACCGGCGTGGAGTGGTAGGTGATGGGCGTGCCGGGCACGTGCTTCGGCTGCAGGTCCTTGAAGCGAAACAGCCGACGATTCATCTCGTCGGGCGTGGCGGCGGGTAGCTTGGTGCCGTCGGCGGCGATGAACTGGATGCGGACATCGTTCAGGTCCAGAGAAACGTCGCTGTCGTTGCGGACGATGAGCCGAATGGGCAGCAGGCTGTGGCCCGGGTAGTCGTTGCGGAAGAAGTCGGCCTTGGCCCTGGTTTCAAACGGCTCGGCGGCGATGGTCACGTGGTCCTGCGCGTGGGTGTCGCGCGCGGGCACGGTGTTGATGCCGGGCACGGGCGGCGCTTTTTTCGCGGCCAACAGCGGCGACGTAACGAGGAAGGCGAGAAGTAAAGCCAAGCAAAAGCGACGCATAAGGCGTTGGACGTGGGAGAGAGGGCAGGAGCTTCGGGAGTTTGCCGGAATGGTACGAACCGGTGATATTTACTTGATGCGTGCGGACATCTCGTCGATGCGGCCTTCAAGTTTCTGATCTGTGCCGTAGAAACTTCGGAGATCTCCGTCGATACGATCGAGATGCGGCTCAATTTTTTCGAGGCGTGACTCAACCCTGCCGAGACGCGATTCGACCTCTTCAAGGCGCGACTCCACCTTGTCCAGGCGAACATCGAGCTTGTCGAAACGCTTTTCAAACGATTCAAAGCGCCGGAGAATCTCGCCCTTCAGATCGGAAAGACGGACGTTCGTCTGCATCCACGAGAGCAGGATCAGGAAACTGGGGATGCCGATGCTAAGCGAGAGCTGCTGGTTGGTCATGCCTCCGCAGGCGTGCTAGCAGGTGCATCCGCCTGAACGCGGTATCATCGAATCTGTAATGCACGGACGTCTGTCCAACCCGGTCGATCGCCTGAGCGCTGCCTCCCTGCGCCGCGACTTTGCCTAGCTGCGCCATACGCGCCGGTTTGCATCCCTTTTCTTTGATTTATGTGTGCGCAGGTTGCGCCGCCATCCTTTGAATCTGCCGTGGCAGAGGGAGTTTCGCAATGTTCGATCGTTTGGAGCAGTTGGAAGAGCGGTTCGTCGACCTGGAGCGCGAGATGAGCGATCCTGCGCTGGTAAGCGACCAGCAGAGATACCAAAAAGTCGGCAAGCAGCACCGCGACATGCAGCCCGTGATCGAAAAATATCGCGAGTACAAGCGCACACGCGACGGCGTTGCCGAGGCCAAAGCCATGCTGGCCGAAACCGACGAGGACATGCGCGCCATGGCGCAGGAAGAACTGTCGTCGCTAGAGCCGCGGCTGCTCGAGATCGACGAAGAACTCAAGATCATGCTGTTGCCCAAAGACCCGAACGACGACAAAAACGTGGTGCTTGAAATCCGCGCGGCCACGGGTGGCGATGAGGCTTCGCTCTTTGCGGCGGAGGTTTTTCGCATGTACCTGCGTTATGCCGAATTGCACCGCTGGAAGGTGGAAATCCTGAGTGAAACGGAGTCGACCGTCGGCGGCATGAAAGACGTCACGGCGCTCATCGAAGGCGACCGCGTGTACAGCTCGCTCAAGTATGAAAGCGGCGTGCACCGCGTGCAGCGCGTGCCGGCGACGGAGACGCAGGGCCGTGTGCACACTTCCGCCATTACGGTTGCGGTGCTGCCGGAGGCCGAGGAAGTGGACGTGAAAATCGAGCAGAAAGACCTGCGCGTGGATACGTTCTGCTCTTCCGGTCCGGGTGGCCAGTCGGTGAACACGACGTACTCCGCGATCCGGATTACGCACCTGCCGACCAACACCGTGGTGAGCTGCCAGGACGAGAAATCGCAGATCAAGAACCGCGAAAAAGCCATGCGCGTGCTGCGGTCGCGGCTGTACGAAGTGGAGATGGAAAAGCAGCACCAGATCCAAGCTAGCGCGCGTAAATCGCAGGTCGGCACGGGCGACCGGTCGGAGAAAATTCGGACCTACAATTTCCCGCAGAACCGCCTCACCGACCACCGCATTGGGCTGACGCTGCACCAGTTGGAGTACGTGATGGAAGGCAAGCTGCAGCCGGTGGTGGACGCGCTGATCGCACATGACACCGCTGAGCGACTGAAGGCAGAGGCGGTCGCCGCCTGACGATGCAGAACCCTGCCCATGTCCCGCTTCCGAGACATGGGTTGTGTCGCGACGGACCTTTACACGCCAGCCGAACCAGCCATGACCGTTACAGAAGCACTCCGCCACGGCTCCGACCGCCTCGCCACGCACGAGGATCTGCGCGACACCGCCAAGCCCGATGCACGTCAACTGCTGGAGATCGCCACCGGGCTTACCCGCGTAGGCATGCTCGCCGCGCCGAACCGTGAGCTTTCCGCAAAGGCGCTAGCAAAGTTCGATGGCCTGCTGGAGCGCCGCATTGCGGGCGCGCCCATCCAGTACCTGCGCGGGTCGCAGGAGTTTTACGGACGCAGCTTCGCCGTGTCGCCTGCGGTGCTAATCCCTCGGCCGGAGACGGAGCTGATCGTCGAAATGTCCCTTAATTTATTTCGCGAACGCGCATGGCCGCTGCGGATCGTGGACGTGGGCACCGGCAGCGGCGTGCTGGCGGTGACGCTGGCACTTGAATTTCCCGAAAGCACCGTCGTGGCGCTCGATCTTTCCACGGATGCATTGAAGGTCGCGCAGGGGAACGCCGCGTCGCTGGGATTGGGCCATCGCATGCTGGCTGGGACCGTGCGTTTCGAGCAATCGGACCTGCTGGCGGCGGCGGGGGGCGAGCGCATCGATCTGATCGTGTCGAACCCGCCGTACGTTCCGCTTGAGGACGCGCCGGAACTGCATCGCCAGGTGCGCGACTACGAGCCGCACCTTGCCTTGTTCGGCGGTGCGGACGGCCATGACGTGCTGCGACGGTTGATCCTGCAGGCGTGGAACTGCCTCGAACCCGGCGGGTGGTTGCTGCTGGAAACCGGAGGCCGTACCGCGGTTCTGGATGATCTGCTCGCAGGCTGGAGCAACGTGCGCTTTCTAAAAGACCTTCGGGGGATCGAGCGCATCGCCGTGGCAAGACGTTCAATGCGCCGGGTTCGCAGTCACACGAAACTTTGGAAGAAAAGGTTTTGACAGGGCACCTTAAGTTGCGTGCCCGGCACCTAACGCATTGAACCGCGGCATCGATGCGCGGCGAAATCTGCTTAGGAGCACGCGCATGTCGATCGATACCACCACGTTTATTTCACTGTTTCACCATGAGGAACAGGCGCAGGGCGTGGTCAAGGACCTGATGGCGGCGGGCGTTCCGGCAAACGTGATTTACACGCTCGACAAGCGGGTGGGTGACACCGGCGATGCCAACCGTTTTCGCGCCACGCTGGAAGAACTGCACGCCCCCGCCCGCGATATCGACCACCTGCTGGAAGAGATCGGCAAGGGCGCGATCCTGATTGCCGTTGCGTTCGGGTCCGACTTTACGGACAAGGTCGAAGGCATTTTCCAGCGTCATGCGGCGACCAAGATCGATGAGACGGTGCTTGCCGGCGGCGTGGAGCTGGATGCGAGCGGTGAACCGCTGAACGAACAGGGCAATGTCGTCAAAAGCGATGGCCAGGTCGTCGAACGACCGATCGTTGCCGGTACCGCCAAACCGAAGAATTAAGATTCGCACACCGCCGATCAAGAGAAGCCCTGTGCTTGCACCCATGAGAGTTACCCAGAAAGTTTGAGGACGACGCAATGACGGAACGGATCAAGGTCTATGAAGAGGGCGGCAAAAAAGCGGGTGTACCGCTATGGGCATGGCTGCTGCCGTTGCTGTTGCTGCTGGCCCTGCTGGCGTACTTCCTGACGCGGCATAAGAGCGACAACACCGTACCTGCGGCAACGACTGTAGCGGAACCCGCGGCGCTGCCGACGCTGGGCGCCATTCATTTCGGGACCGACAAGAGTGACCTCTCCCCGGAGGCAAAGGCAACGCTGGACCAGGCTGCCGCCGCCATGAAGCAGGACCCGAAGATCCACCTGCGCGTGGAAGGCTACACTGATGCGACCGGAACGGTGCCGCATAACGACAATCTGGCGGGGGCGCGCGCGGCTTCGGTCGTGGAGTACTTGAAGGCAAAGGGCGTGGACAACGCGCAGCTTACGGGGGAAGGTTTCGGTCCGGAGAAGCCGGTCGACACCAACGCCACGTCTACGGGGAAGGCAGAGAATCGCC
>CBAAAH010000259.1:0-4482 GCA_964658865.1 uncultured Granulicella sp. | reverse complement strand
CGAACGCCAGAGCAGAACGCCACAGGAGCATGCATGCTGGAGCAGCAACGCAGTGCAACGACCGATCCCTCCGCCGGCCAGCCGACGTTTCGCCGCCAGTTGGGTCTGTTCGATTCGTCCATGATCGTGATGGGAGCGATGATCGGCTCGGGCATCTTCATCGTTCCGGCAGGTATGGCCCGCAACATCGGCAGCCCCGGTTGGCTAATGGCGGCGTGGCTGCTCACCAGTCTGCTGACGATCGGAGCCGCCGCGATTTATGGCGAGCTGTCTTCGGCAATGCCACAGACAGGCGGCATGTACCAGTACCTGCGCGAGTGTTTCTCTCCGCTGGTCGGTTTTCTGTACGGCTGGACTTTCTTCACGGTGATCCAGACGGGCAGCATCGCGGCGGTGGCCGTTGCCTTTGCGCGTTTTTGCGGTTTTTTCGCGCCCGCCATCTCGGAACGAAACTACCTCATCACTCCGATTCACATCACGCAGCGCTATGCGATTAGCCTTTCGACCACGCAACTGGTCGCCATCCTTGTCATCGTTGCGCTCAGTGCCACCAACACCTTCGGGCTGCGCTACGGCAAGTGGGTACAAAACATCCTCACCGTGGTGAAACTTGGATCGCTGGCCGGCATGATCGTTGCAGGCTTGCTTGCGGCCAGGCGTAGTGTCATGCATGCCAACTTCAGCAGTTTCTTCGCCATTCACCCCACCGGCATCCGGCCCGAGCACTTCACCTCCATCACTCTGCTGGCACCGCTCGTTGCCGTCTGCGTGGCACAATCCGGCTCGCTGTTCTCGGCGGATTCCTGGCACAACGTCGCGTTTACCTCAGAAGAGGTGCGTGATCCGCGAAAGACGCTACCGCGGGCGCTGATCCTCGGCTGTGCGCTGGTTGTCGGCATTTATCTCTGTGTCAACCTGGTGTACCTGTGCAATCTGCCCTTTGCCGAACTGGCGAACGCACCACAGGACCGCGTGGCGACCACGATGATGCGAAACATTCTGCCGCGGCATGGTGGCGCGATCATGTCGGCCGCCATCATGATCTCAACCTTTGGATGCATCAACGCCCTGGTTCTGGCCGGCGCACGGGCCTATTACGCCATGGCGCGCGACGGCCTTTTCCTGTCGCCCGCACGACGCCTGAACCGGTATGGCGTGCCGGGCTGGTCACTGGCCATGCAGACCGTCTGGTCCGTCGGCCTGCTGCTAGTGAATACCTATTCGCCACAGGCGGGATATGGCAACCTCTACGGCGATCTGCTGGATTACGTGATTTCGGCCGCGCTATTCTTCTATTTGCTGACGGTAGCAGGCGTCATGGTCCTGCGCCGCCGCAGGCCGGATCTGGAGCGCCCATACCGTGTGCCCTGGTATCCCTGGATGCCCCTGCTTTACATGGTGCTCGCAGCCACGATTCTGGTCTGCCTTGCGGTCTACCGGCCGGCGGCCACGTGGCCCGGTTTCGGCATTGTGGCCTGTGGCGTCCCGGTATACCTCTTCCTCCGGAAACGGGAGCGGTAGGGACTGAAAGTAAGTGTCCCCGTCGCGCCCGGTTCTCTTGCCTGCAAGAGGCGGTACTCTACTTAAACTGCATCCTTTGGCAGGACGAGTGAGAACTTTGGTAAAGACAAAGAGTGAAGATCTGGCTTCGACGGTCGCGGAGCACGGCAGCAGTATCGATGTCGCGTTTCAACACATCCGGCAGCTCATTGTGCACGGAAACCTTGCGCCGGGCACCTGGATCATCGAAGCGGATCTGAGCCGCAGACTCGGCATGAGCCGCACGCCGATTCGCGGTGCATTGCAATGGCTGCAGCGCGAAGGGTACGTCATCGAGCAGAAAGCACGGCTCAATTCACGCATGATGGTGGCTCCCTTGACTCACGAAGATGCACGCGAACTCTACGCGATCGTCGCCCGCATTGAGGGGCTGGCAGGCAGGCATACGGCATCGCTGCCACGGGCGCAAAGGGACGAGGTCGTCGCCCAGATCACACCTATCAACGAGGCACTGCACGACATCGCGCAAAGCAGGCAGCTCAACGGTCGCAGCATCTTCGATCTGGATATGCAATTTCACCACGTCATTGTGGACGCCGGTGCGGGCGCTCGATTGAAATTGCTGCACGCCGCGGTCAAGCCGCAGACGGAGCGCTACTGGCGCCTGTATTCCAGCAACATTCTCGACCAGCTCGATGTCGGCGTCGAGGAGCACAACACCATCATCCAGGCGATCGCCAACGGCCAGCCCGAGATTGCCGAGGCAGCCCTGATTGCCAACTGGGTAAACGGGGCGGAGCGGATCGCCCAGGTCATCGCCCAGCATGGCGACTTAGGAACGTGGTGACGCAGCATGCAGCGATACAGTACGACCGTTGCTGAACGACTACGGCAGAAAAGCCGGCCGGAGCCTATGCTCCGGCCGGCTTTTCGATGCACCCTTCGGCCTGACTTAAAATTCGATGTTCGCCCTGAGTTCGATCACGCGCGGCGTGTTCGTAACCGCACCGGTTGCGAAGTCTGAAGATTGAACGCTGCTGCCAAAGGCCGTAAGAAGTGTAGATGTTGTCGGCACGCTTCCGAAGACCGGGTGATTCCAAACATTCAGGAATTCCCCCTGAAAACGTACCTGGATCGTGTCGTGAAGGGGAAAAGTCTTGGACGCGGACAGATCGTGATAAAAGCCCTTCGGTCCATGCAGGTACACAATCTGTCCAATGGTTCCGGGTGTCGTATTCGGGCTGATGTACGTGCTGTTCGCTCCTCCCGTTCCGTCGGCGGAGCCCAGGAACTTCGGATCGAGCAAAGTCGCATAGGCCGTGCCGGGGACACGCCGCACTTGAAGCGCCTGCTGTAACTGTTTCGTCGTGACACCACTTAGCACGACACCGCCATCTGCATAGTCGTTGTACGTGGCATTGCCGCCCGATAGGCGCACCGGCGCACCACTCGCAATCGTCACCACCGAACCTACCGTCCAGTTGCCAATCAGGCTACTGACCAGGCTGTTGTGCGACAGGAACATGCGGCCCTTGCCGAACGGAAGATCATAGGTCGAGGTAAAGTGCATCGTGTGCCGGATATCGTACGGTAGTGGACCGTATCCTTTGGAGAAGTTGCGGATCGTGTACAGGTTTCCTGCCGCGCCGGTGTAGTCATGCGCGGAAGAGACGCCCAGATTTTTCGAGAATGTGTAATTCATGTCGAAAGTCCAACCTTTCCACTCCTGCTGACGAAAGTCGGTTTGCAGGGAGTTGTAGTTGGAATATCCAAGCGCCTTCATCAACGAGGTGCTTGTACCCGCCGCGTACGGGTTCGACTGGAAAAAGTTGATAGGATAGCCGGCTCCTCCGCCCGTGTACCCCGCATTGTTCAGGCAAGGCGCAAAGCCGGCACCCACCAGGTTGCAGAAGTAAGTCGTCGTTCCGCTGATGCCTGACAGTGTGGAGGCCATGCTGCCGACCTGCCCTGTCTGCAGCACGGTCGTGAACTGACCGTTGTCATAGTCATCCAGGTGGCCATATTTCCCGGTAGCTTCGCCCGCAAACGCCGCGTCGAAAATCGGCGTGGGCAGAACTCCCTTGAAGGTCTTCCCGCCACTGTTCGCGAGGTCGGTCTGCGCATTTTTGAACTGCTGCAGGAAGCCGTTTTCAAAGACATTGACCTCGTTTGGATTGATCGGCGTCCATTGGTGCAGCGTGCGGTTTCCCTCGTACCGGACCTCGAATGCGCGTTTGCCGAACTTGCGCTCCACGCCCAGATTCCACGATTGCGTATACGGCTGCTGGATGTGCTTCTCCATGCCGGCAAATGCCACGGAGTTCAGAAAGGTGAAGTCCGATTGTGCCTCGCTCTGCAAATAGGTAGACGGAGCCAGACCGTACGTCGGCAAGGTGTTCCCCAGAGAAAGCGATCCGGGTGCAAACGTACCCGTCTGACCGCTGCTGTTCGCGTTCAAGTAAAAATTTTGATAGAAGAACGCACCATAGGAGGAAGAGTTATTCCAGTAGTACTGCTGCGGCATGGTGAAACGTTTCAGGCTGTACCCGCCACGCACCACGGTGTCGCCTTTGCCCAGCAATTTGCCGAGCGCCGTGTCGCCGGCAGGATTCCACGCAAAGCCGAATTGCGGCTGCGGTGTAACGTTGTATGGGCTATAGCTATGCGGAATCGTGTCGATCGTGGGATTGCTGTTGCTGGCCAGCGCGCCCGGTGTAAACAGGCTCGTGGAGGGCGCGTACAGGTTGGCCTCGGTGATGGAATGATAGGCATTTGTCAGGTCGTGATTGTCGCCGACAAAATCCCAGCGCAGGCCATAGTTCAGCGTGAGCGTAGGACGTGCACGCCAGGAATCCTGCACGAACAAACCCCACTGACTCTGCAGTTCGTCCAGGTTGCAGGAACCGATGCCGGTAAGGTACTGTCCCGTTTTTTGAGAGTAGGCGAACGAGCCATAAGCACTTGCGATGCGACCGGCCAGCG
>CBAAAH010000258.1:0-4498 GCA_964658865.1 uncultured Granulicella sp. | reverse complement strand
AAGAAGCTGGTGCACCGCATTGAGGCGGGTCGACTGGACACGCTGCCCGGGAGCAAAGCCGAGTACAGCACGTGGCAGGAGATGGAAGCAGGCGTCGCCGACATGCTCGCCGGTGCAACCACGCTGGCGATGCAGTATTCCCCACGCAACGCCGTCATGTACGTGGGCCTGGTCGACGCCGGTACGGTTGAGATGCTGCGCGGCCTGGGCAAGACGATTGTCAGTTCGGCCGACCTGGTGAGCCGGTTTGAAGCAGTGCTGACGCCGGCGCAGGTAGCCTCGCACGGCGTGGCGCAGCGGGCTATCGACATCATTCTCGCCGAGGCATGGTTGGAGATGGGACGACGCGTGCGCGCGGGCGGCACCGACGAATTTGCCATGGTGCAGTGGTTGCAGCAGGCCATGCAGCGCGAGGGGCTGGAGTGGGAGCACGGGCCGAATGTGAGCGTCGGCCCCAATGCCGCGGATTCTCACTACGACGCGACCGCCGAAAGCTCGCAGCCCATCGTGCGCGGCAGCTTTGTGCTGATCGATATCTGGGCACGGGTCGCGGCGGACCCCGAGTCCGTTTGGTACGACATCACCTGGACCGGCGTGGTGGATCGCGAGCCGACCGAGCGCGAGCAGCAGGTGTTCGAAGCGGTGCGCGATGCACGGGATGCCGCAATCGCACTGGTGGAGCAACGCTTTGCGGCGGGTGAGCACATCGCCGGATGGGAGCCGGATCGCGCGGCGCGGGCCGTCATCGAACAGCGCGGTCTGGGCAAGTGGTTCACCCATCGCACGGGTCACAACATCGGCACGGTATTGCATGGCGCGGGCGCACACCTCGACGACTTCGAAAGCCACGACGAGCGGCGCATCCTGCCGATGACGTGCTTTTCCGTCGAGCCGGGCGTCTACCTGCGGGGCGAGTTCGGCGTGCGCAGCGAGATCGACATGATGACGAGCGAGACGAGTGCGGTCGTAACTGGCCGCGTACAGCGGGAACTTGTTCGCATTTAGAAGCATCGAAAAACCCATGTCTCAAACGCGAGACATGGGGCACCCGGTAGTGGGAACCTGGGCCCCTGCGATTGCGTAAAGAAGAATGACCTGACCGAGCGGCTGGTAGACTGGAGCTGTATGGGAACTCGTGCGGTGGTAGTGCCGGTGAAGCGTAGCGGAGTGTCGCCGGAACTTGTATTGTTGGCAGGATGGTTGGTGCCGGGATTGGGTCATGTGCTAGTGCGCAAGCCCATCCGCGCGCTGCTGCTGTTTGTGTCGATCGTGGCCATGTTTGCCATCGGCATCGCGATTCACGGCAAGGTGTATGCCCCCAACACAGGCGACCCTCTGGATATTCTCGGCTTTGTCGGGGATGCGGGCGCAATCGGCTTGTGGGCCGTTGCCAGGCTGGGCGACCTGGGTGCGACGCAGCTTTCCACGGCGGCGTCCGACTGGGGATCAAAGTTCATCGTGGTCGCCGGCCTGCTGAACGTGATGGCTGCCGTAGACGCTCAGTCTCTGGCCAATGGACGAAAGGTGGACCTGTAACCATGTCGCACTTTACGGCGTTGCTGCTCTATGCGTTCTTCGCTTCGGTCGTCTTCGGCATCACGCAGCGCGCGCTGCCGCGCAACATGATCCGTTTCGGCGCGTTTTGTTTCGGCTGTTTTCTACTCGCGGCTTTTGCCGTGAGCTGGGGCATGTACTTCATCAAGCATTGATTCCGTGTCTACGACGAGCCGCGGTGCGATTCGCCGCGGCTTTCGCGTATCCAGATGTCGGCGTGGAACGGGTGCCGTGTGGTGAAGCCAAGGCGCTGGTAGAGCGATAGCGCGGTTATGTTCGCCTCCGTTACCGTGAGCGTCATGGTGCGAATGCCGGCGCGGGCAAGTTCCGTCGCGGCGTGGCGCAGCAGCAGGCAGCCCAGGCCGCGGGCGCGGCGACGCGGGCTGATGCAGATCTGCGGAATGTGCGCCGTGTCCGGCTCTACCCGCGTGGTCAGGATGACCCCCTGCAGCTCGCCGCTGCGCTCGTCGACCAGCACGAACGAGAAGTCCGGCGCGAACACGCCGCAGCCCGGAAAGCGCACAATGTTGTGCAGGAAGCGCAGGCAGCCCTGCACGGTGCGGTACTGGTCGTTGATGGCAGTGTCGCCGTGGTGCGCGTAGGCGCGGTGGATGAGGTCGGCGGCCGGCTGGTAGGCCGGCGCCGTCCATCGGCGCAGCTTCAGGTTGTCGGGCAGGGCAGGCAGCGGTTCGTCGTCGTTGCGCACCAGCGAGCCGGAAGCGATCAGTTCGCGCAGATCCGGCAGAGCGGCCTGCATAAACAGGCGGCGGTCACTGCGAAATCCAGCATCGAGAAAGATGGGTTGCAGCGCGGCATCGGCCAGCAGCAGTTGCGATTCGACGCGGTCGACGCCGGGCGTGTGCTGCAGCATGGGCAGCAGGTGGTGCAGCAGCGCCCGTTCCAGCGCAAGGCGGTCTTCCCCGGTGGCGAACAGGTCGCCCACCACGGCCTTCTGCGTCTCGTATACGGCAAAGCAGTAGCCGTGGATGCGGCCGGTACCGCGATGCACCGCGACGAAGCCGGGCAGGATGCGGCTGTCCAGATAGCCCAGCAACAGGTCGATGGAGCTGCGGTAATCCCACAGCAAGCGCGCGCGCCACTCCGCCGCTTCTTCCGCAAGCAGGTCGCGCAGGTCGCGACCGGTAAACAGGCGCAGGTCGCGGATGTCGTAGCTGTCGATGGAGTTCTGCACCCTCACGTGAGGGTAGCGAATTTCGCCGTGCCGTGCGATGCGGGGAACCTGACTGGGTGCGTCATGAAGTCGCGTTGACGGGCGTTATGCTTTGTGCCGCTTCAGCTTGCCATGCGGCAAGGGTACAGGCGACGGTGACGCCACCGGCTCTGCCGCGGCAACGCGATAGACGGCCAGGCCCTGCCACTCATCCAGCAGCAGCGGTTCGTACACACGATTGGATAGCAGCGTCGGCAGCGTCGGCACGTCGGCAGAACGCAACACGAGGATGTGCTGCTCGTTGGGAATGCCGGTGATGACGAACTGCTTTTCCGTCGCGGAGGGCTGCGGCAGATAATGCCGAAGCTGCTGCTTGCGATAAAAGCACAGGCCGTAGTCGGTATCCCGGCGAATGCGATGGGTCACCAGCAGGGGGATGTTCGGTGCGCGACGCTGAATCTCCGCGGCGAGCGGCCGTGCGGAGTAGTTCTCATCCAACAGTTCGCCATGCGTGTGCAGCAAGAAGAACAGTAGGCAAACCACCGGTACCAGCGTCAGCGAACGCAGGTATCGCAGGCCGAAGCGCCGCGTCACCAGAATGATGGCGAGCGCAATTGCCGTAGCGATGGCGGCGGCTGTCCAGATCGTCCGCGCGGGCGGCACGATTTTTTGCAGCACCATGTACTGCGGTGCCAACATGAGCACGAAGGCAAAAATGCCCGTCGTGATGCCGTGGCCGACGAGGATGCGCAGGCGCAGGCTGGCGGTCCGCGCGCGGAACAGGTAATCGCCGGTCAGGATGGTGAGCGGAGGAATCGCGGGCAGAATGTAGCCGGGCAGCTTGCTGCCGGAAAACGAAAAGAACAGCACGGGAAAGAGCGCCCAAAGCACCAGGAACTCCGGAAAGGCGTCGCCGGCACGGCTATGGGCAAGGTAGCGCTGCTGCTGATAGCGGGTGCGCCACTCCGCGCGCGCAATCTGGAAGGCATCGCCCAGAGCGCGGATGGCCACGACCGTCCACGGCATAAGCGCAAGCACCAGGACGGCGAGATAGAACCACGGCCGCTGGTGGTGCTGGTAACGGTCGCTGGCAAAGCGCTCAAGGTTCTGCTCGAAGAGAAAAAACTTCCAGAAGTTCGGGTTGTGCATCTGCACCGCGATGTACCACGGCAGCACCAGCACCAGGTACAGCAGGATGCCGGGAATCCAGATCATGCGGCGTAGCACCTGCCACTCCCGCCGCAGACCCACAAACATCAGGATGATGCAGAACGCAAGAAAGGGGGCGACCGGTCCCTTTGCCAGCGTGGCCAGCGCGCCGAAGAAGTATAGATCGAACAGCCAGAACTTCTTGCCCGTCTCGTACCATGCGTACCAGCCCAGCATACCGATGGCGAACGGCGCGGCAAGCTGCATGTCGGTCGACGCACCGCGGGCAAACGCGACGATGGCCGTGGCCGACGCGGTAATGAGCGCGGCATCCAAATGGCCGCCGGGCCGAAAGCGCCGCATGTGCAGAAAGATCAGGAACACCATGCCGAAGGCACCGGTGGCCGAGGGCAGTCGGGCCGCCCAGTCGCTGACGCCGAACTCCTTGAAAAAGCTCATGGTGCGCCAGTAGTACAGCGCCGGCTTCTCCAGCCATGGGTGGCCGTACAGAATGGGCGTGATGGTGCCGGATTCCGCGCAGCGCCATGAATTGCCTAGGTCGTGCCATCGCAGCGACCGTGGGATCACGCGTGCATTGCCGTTCGCGACACAGCCGTTGTGGTG
>CBAAAH010000257.1:0-4514 GCA_964658865.1 uncultured Granulicella sp. | reverse complement strand
CTGCAGCCGGTCAGTGGGCCGATCGCGACCCTGCGCGAGATCAAGGATGAGGACGAGATTGCAGCGTTGCGCCGGGCCGCAGCGCTGGGCTGCACGCTATATGAGGGCATGCTCGGCTTCATTGAGGCGGGTATGCGCGAGCGCGACGTCGCGGCGGAACTGGAGCATCGCGCGCGTCTTGCCGGTGCGGAGGCAATGAGCTTTGAGACGATCGTTGCCGGTGGTGTGCGCTCGGCGATGCCGCATGCACGGGCAACGGATGCTGTCCTTGGACCGGGAACGCTGCTCACGCTGGATTTCGGTATTCTTCTGGGAGGCTACTGCTCCGATATGACCCGCACCGTCTCTCTGCAACCCGACCCGGCAAAGCGCCAGACCGCCGCCTTTCGTGAGCGGCAGCAGGAGCAACGGCGCGTGTTCGACGCGGTTTTGCAGGCGCAGGTCGCGGCAGCAGACGCCGTGCGCGCCGGCACAACGGCGGGTGCCGTGGACGAAGCCGCGCGCGGTATGCTGCGGGCACACAAACTGCACAAAGCGTTTCGTCATTCCACGGGCCATGGCCTGGGCCTTGAGATTCATGAGGGGCCGCGCATTGCGGCGAAACAGGTCACGCCGCTGCAGCAGGGCATGACCATCACCATCGAGCCCGGGGTGTATCTGCCCGACAGCTTCGGCGTGCGCATTGAAGATACCGTGCTGGTGACGGCCACGGGATGCGAGATACTGACACCAGCGTATAAAGGCTGGGTTGAGCTTTAACAAAACTCGCGTGCGCCGTGTGCGTACGCCGATTTAAGGGAAGTGCAATGGAACGGATCGATCTGCAGGAACTGCGCGAACTGGTTGGGTTTCTGAAGGAAAGCGGCATCGCAGAATTTGAGCTGGAGCGCGAAGACCAGCATGTGAAGCTGAAGTTTGAAAGTGCGTTTCCCGTGCCTGTTGCTGCGCCTGCACCCATGAGCGTGGCGCATGTGCCTGCCGTTGCCGCGCCTGCTGCACCACTTGCCGCTGCACTGCCCGCCGCCTCGGCTGCTGCGTCGGAAGAGGCTCTGCACGTGGTGAAGTCGCCCATCGTCGGCACATATTACGAGAGTTCCGCGCCCGGTTCGCCAGCGTTCGTCAAAGTGGGCGACAGCATCGATCTGGGGCAAGTGGTGTGCATTGTGGAAGCGATGAAGCTGATGAACGAGATTGAGTCCGACATTGCGGGCGAAGTGGTGAAGGTGATCGCTAAGAACGGCCAGCCCGTGGAATATGGTCAACCCCTGTTCGCGGTGCGCGCACGGTAATGGCCATGTTCAAGAAGGTTTTGATCGCCAACCGTGGCGAAATTGCACTCCGTGTCATCTCCGCCTGCCGTGAGATGGGTATCGGCACCGTAGCCGTGTACAGCGAAGCCGACCGTAACAGCCTGCACGTGCGCTTTGCCGACGAGGCGATCTGCATCGGTCCGCCGCGCAGTGCGGAAAGCTACCTGAACGTGCCCGCGGTCATCAGCGCGGCAGAAATTGCGAACGTCGATGCCATTCACCCCGGCTACGGCTTGCTGAGCGAGAATGCCAATTTCGCCGAGGTTTGCCGCGCGTCGAACATCAAATTCATCGGACCGCGACCGGAAGTGACGCGCATGATGGGTGAGAAATCCACCGCGCGCCAAACGATGAAGGCCGCGAAGGTGCCGATTCTGCCCGGCTCGGACGGTGTCATCGGCTCGATTGACGAGGCACTCACGTGGGCGAAGTCCGTTGGGTTTCCGGTGATTCTGAAGGCGGTTGCCGGCGGCGGGGGCCGTGGCATGCGCATCTGCCGCACGGCTGACGAGCTTCCCGGCCTCTACAACCAGGCCTCGACCGAGGCGCTGAACGCCTTTGGCAACGGCGACCTGTACATGGAGAAGTTCATCGAGCGGCCGCGCCACATCGAGTTCCAGGTGTTGGCCGACGAGCACGGCAACGTGATGAGCCTGGGCGAGCGCGAGTGCTCCATCCAGCGGCGGCACCAGAAGCTCATCGAAGAGGCACCATCGCTGCAGGTCTCTCCCGAACTGCGCGCACGCCTGGGTGGTGTCATCGAGCGCAGCCTGCGTGAGATCGGCTATTGGAACGCCGGCACCATCGAGTTTCTGATGGACGAGGACGGCGAAATCTACTTCATCGAGATGAACACCCGCATTCAGGTGGAGCATCCGGTGACCGAGGCCATCACCGGCATTGACCTGGTGAAAGCGCAGTTACGCATCGCGGCCGGTGAAAAGCTGGAAACCATCGTGCCCGAGCGGCCAAGGATCAACGGCCACGCCATTGAGTGCCGCATTAACGCAGAGCACCCGGAGAAGTTCACGCCCAGCGCGGGCAAGATCACCGCGTTCAACCTGCCCGGCGGCAATGGCGTGCGCGTCGACACCGCGCAGTACAGCGAAGGCGTGGTACCACCGTATTACGACAGCATGATCGCCAAGGTGATCTGCCACGGCAAGGACCGTGAAGAGGCGATGAGCAAGATGCAGCGCGCTCTGGACCAGTTTGTGGTCGAGGGCATCTACACGACCATCCCACTGCAGCAGAAGATTTTCGCTGACCCGGATTTTCGGCGTGGTGATTTCGATACAAAGTTCATGGAACGATTTTTCGAGCAGGAAGCGGAGCGGAAACGCATCGCCGCCGAGCAGGCTGCAGCGAAGCCTGCCGACGAAGGCGAGACCCCTGTCAGCGCCTGAGTCCGCGCGGGTTCGATTCGCGCGACGCATTGCCGGGGGCGATGCGTCGCTTCGTCTCTACGCGATTCTGGATGCGGAAAGCTGTGTGCGGCTTGGCCTGCCGCTACTCGATATCGCGCAAGCGTGGCGGGATGTCGGCATTCAATTGGTGCAGTATCGCGATAAGACCGCGGATCGCGAGACTATCCGGAAAAATGCGCTAGTGTTGCGCGCGATCTTTCCTGTGGGCGAAGCGTTCTTACTGCTGAACGATCATCCCGAATTGGCTTCTGAAGTCGACTTCGACGGTGCGCACGTAGGCCAGACGGACATGGCAATCGAACTTGCGCGCCAACAACTCGGGCCCGAGCGCATTCTCGGCGTCTCGACCCACACCGCAGACCAGGCGCTCGCGGCCAACGGGACCGAGGCCGACTACCTCGCCGTCGGTCCAGTCTTCACCACCACCACCAAGGCCGATACCGCATCGGTGGTCGGCATGTGTGGCGTACATGCGGCACGAGCAGTTGTGCGCAAACCCCTAGTCGCCATCGGCGGAATCGGCCTGGAGCAGGTCAGGGACGTGCTGTGCGCCGGTGCGGATGCGGTCGCGTTGATCTCGGCATTGCTGCCCCGTGAACGCGGTCTGCACGCTGTCACGAAACGAGCACAAGACATTCTTGCCGCTTTGAAGTAAAACCGGTGTACACGTGCAAGTGACCACCACACCTCCAGCCGATCCTGTCGCCGTGACCACGCATCCCGCGTCGGCACCGGAGACTGCGCCCCAGTTCGTCAAAGGCCTGGGCCTGTTTTCAGCGACGGCCATCGTGATGGGCAGCATGATCGGTTCCGGCATTTTTATCGTGCCGGCCGATATGGCGCGCGGCGTGGGTTCGCCGGCGCTGCTGATCCTGGCGTGGATCGTGACCGCGGCGATGACACTCATTGGAGCGTTGAGCTACGGCGAACTTGCCGCCATGATGCCGAAAGCGGGTGGCCAATACGTTTACCTGCGCGAGGGTCTTGGGCCGCTTTGGGGATTTCTATACGGATGGACGCTGTTTCTCGTCATTCAGTCCGGCACGATTGCCGCCGTCGGCGTAGCGTTCGGCAAGTTTCTTGGTGTATTTTTGCCATCGGTGTCGCAAAAGAACTGGTTGTGGCACGCCGGCCATGTACCTGCATTCCACGTCGGCCCCATGGTGCTGGGCAACATGGACATCGGCCTGAACACGGCGAACCTTGCCGCGATCGTGATCCTGACGTTGCTCACCGCGTTGAACAGCGTTGGTGTGCGTCTGGGCGCACTGGTCCAGAATATTTTTACGTCGGCCAAGATCTTGGCGCTGCTGCTGGTGGTGGTTTTCGGCCTCATCGCAAGGAACGCGACGGCCATCGCGGCGAACTTTGCGCATGGTGCTTTTTGGCATGGCGCGGGCTTTGCAACGATGCACCCCGTAACGGTAGGCGAGGGGGGGCCGACGGTGCTGGTTGGCGTGCTTACCGTAGTTGCCGTGGTGCAGGTGGGATCGCTGTTCTCGTCGGATGCATGGAACAACGTGACGTTTACGGCGGGTGAAATCCGGAATCCGCGCCGTAACCTGCCGCTCTCGCTGGCTATCGGCACGGGCGTGGTGCTGCTGCTCTACATTGCGTGCAATTTCATTTACTTGGCGGTGCTACCGCTGCAGGGCTCCGCCACGGCAACCACGATCCTTGGTCGCGGCATTCAGTTTGCGAGCGAAGATCGCGTCGCCACAGCGGTAATGGAGCAGGCCTTTGCCGGATACGGCGCGCGCATCATGGCGCTGGCTAT